>NZ_CP171976.1:0-56018 GCF_044055365.1 Pseudoduganella sp. UC29_106
GCGGGGTGTCGATCCGGACGGCGCCGCCTTGGGCGACGTCCGCTAGCTTCCTGATTTATCGCTATCAGAAGCAGATTCGTTTAATTTTGCCCTTTCGCCAGCAGCGACAAGCGCTTTGCCACCTCAAGGAAACGATCCTTTCCAATTTCGGACAGTTGCGCCCAGCCTGTCGCAAGCATGTGTGCGAACTCTGGATCAGTTTTCACAAGTTCAGCAAACCCGCTATCGTTCATATCGAAAGTGTCTGTCGAAGGGGCCGGATCGTAACACTCTGGTGCAATTGAAAATAAAATTGTCGCCAGATCAACGTGATTCAAATACCCTTCAGCTACGTCAACCATAATGTCTTCAAGTTCCGGTGAGCGTTCGATATCCACGCCCTGGGTCGCCAGGTACGTTAAAGCAGTTACCAGAGCTGTCCGTTTATTGGCATCGTTGAACACGTGGCCGCGAGCGAGCGCGACGGCATACAAGGCAGAAATTTCATAGATGTCATCAAGGCCATCATATTCAGTAGCATTTGCTACGCGGCCCAGTGCGCCCTCCAATGGCCCTTGTCCATAGCCACCATGCAATCCTGGCTCAGTAGCCAAAATCGCATCGTGAATTGCGATGACAACTTGAGCGTCTATCATCGCTTCGCCAAAGCTTTAATCACATCTGCGTGTGTTGTCATAACCCGCTTAGCTGCTGCCATAACTATCGGCGACCGTCTTTGCCAGTTAGGTCCATCTGTACGGGGCGGACCCTTTCGCGCTGCTCTTTCAGCGACAATCCGTATGTTTTTTTCATGATCGTTTCCTCACTTACGGCCGCGCAAATCGCACCGCAATGTTTTGTATTATACGGCCGCGACGCAGCTGCTCGATGTCGCCCGCTGCAGATCCTGGGCGGCGCGATCGGCGCCGACCTGGCCAACTCCCTACCTGATTGTGAAAATGCGTTGTGGCGCCCTGTAAGCGGCGCTGGCCACCTGGCCCGGCGTCGGTCCAGTGCAGCTGCCGTCGATCGGCGGCCGTGCGCCTTGGGCGAGTCCACCAGTTTTTGCAAGGATATGACGATTTGTGTTTCCGGCTGCTGCGAGCCTGGCCGGGCTGCAGCCGCGCAGCCGTCTATTTGTTCAACGGGGGCGACGTGCCATCCTGAGTGTTGATCTGCGTAATCCATCGCCAAAATTTCGTCTTGGCTTTATGAATTAAGTCGAGCATTACAATGAGCGGATTGAAGTAGCTGATGACGGGTCCGATGAGCCGGTCCAATACCAATGCGCCGAAAATGGCAACTAGCACCTTAACGTTTACAGCGGAATTCAGATCTGCGTTGTTCAAGAGTGAGTGAATCAGTTCCATCCGTTACTGCCTTTCGTTTAATTCTGGCATCCGGCCAGTTCGGCGATTTTCCTTGGTCATCAGATAGTGTTCCTTGCACGATGAATAGCTTGTGCCGCAAAGGCCACCTGGGCCGGCGCAGAAGCGCATGGATCAACCCTCCTCTTCTTCATCGATGGGTAACCGCCGTCCCGCGTTCAACTCGGCAATCAGGTGGTTCTTTTCGCGGTTCAACAGTGTCCAGATTTGGGCGTCGCAGTCCACCAACTGCTGCTCGATGTGCTCAATGCTTTCCTCGATCTGCGCCTTGTCGGCATCGGTCAGCAAAACGGAATCGCCGTCATCATCAAACTCTGTAGTCATCATTACCTCGTCAGTTTTGCCCTACGTCAAAATACGGGAGTCAAATGCCGCCACGGCTAATTGGGGATCGGATCATTCGGCAACCACATCAAGGCGCCATCCTGCGCATTGCCAGCGATGGTTGTCCAGGTCTTCCCATCCTCATCAACGGCAATACAGCCTGGTTGCCAGTGCTCAGGATTGCGCAGTTCATTGACCCAGCTTTGTACTTCGCCATCCAACAACACGACTACACCTCCCCGCCCCTGATAGCCCCATTGTTTTCGCCAGCGCTGTGCGACGGCCAGGCTGTCGATGACTTCCGGATAAACAAAGTCTTGATCAGGCGTAAATTCATAGTGCCGCGGATCGCCTTCAAACACTATGTACCCCTCGATGTTCTTGTCTCGTAGCATTTTAACTATGCGACGCGCATTTGCGATTACAAACTCGGCAATTACCTCAGGGCTTGCCCGTTTGGCACTATTGCTGTTTGAAGCGCCATCGCTCTGAACATTAAGACCATTTCCTCCTTCGAGCCGACCTTACGCCCGTAGATTTTGTTCCTCATCGTCGTTACCTCATCGATCGAGTTCAGCGGCCATGCGGGCCGCATCGGGGAGTCATTTGCCGTATCAGTCCGGCTTGAAATTCGGATTGTTGAAGTCCGATTCGTTCATTGCAATCTGCGCCGCCTCTGACTGGGCGGCGCGGCGGGCCAAGTGGCGTTTCTGGCTTTCCGATGGGATGCGGACTACCTGCACCACATCGCGCGATGGATGAAGATCGGCGCTTACCAAAGAGCCCTTTTCCACCATCAGATCCAGAGCGACTTTCAAGGCTTTGCGAAAATCGGTCAAGCGGCCCTTGGGGGCCGATCCGCACAAGTGCTTGAGCGTTTCAACGCCGTAATCGTAAGGAGCGGCATGGGTCGAATAGAATCCGTGCAGCCAGCGTGCCAACGAGTTCTTTTGTATTTCTTGCGCTCTTCCCAGTCAATTTGCGTCCAGCCGGACTTGTAAAGCTTGAGCAATTCTTCGCTGAGGATCAGCACATAGGTTTCGGTCTTCTCGTCGTAGAAGCTTTTTCTTGATGAGAGTGTCCATCAGAACTTTGCCCTCATTCACCCAGCGGATCTCGATCGGACCTCCCATCAGGCGTGCAATCGCTTCGCGCAGCTGGTTGTGCTGCGTGCCGCCGTGCGGCAATCCAAGCTCGGTCAGTACGCTGTTGACGGTGAATCGAACATAAGTGTTCAGGGGCTGCTTGCGGGCCAGGTGCACAAGGACCTGCCACACGTCCAGGTCATCTTGGTTGAACTGCTCACCGCGCCGACGAATCTCAAGCCCGTCATTAGAAGCAATGAGGGTCAGCTTCTTGTATGTGTCTCGCTTTTTGCTGATCGAGAAAAGAGCACTACGCAAGACCACGTTTGGCACGCCGCGCACGCGATCAGGCCAGTCCTCAAGAAACAACTCCATCTGCTTCGTCGGCGGCGTCTTCGGCTTCCGGGTTTTAGGCGGCTGGTCGGTCATCGCTCTCTCCAGTTTTTGCAGGCGCCCGCAGTTTGCAGTGCGCGTCGTACAGTCGTTTGCAGTGTCGATAAACCAGCTGTTTAGACATACCGGTTTCCTCGGCAATCAGGACCTGCAATCGACCTGGCGCGACAAGATACTTGCGCGCCACGTCAACGTTCTCAGGCTTCATATTGCGCAGCTGAGCCAATGCGGCTTTGAACTCCCTCTCGGAGAGGGAGCCCATTGCGCGTTTCAGTGACAGCGCTTCAGTCACGGCGCACGATCCTTTGAATTTGCAAATCGGCGCATGGGTACGGGACCAGCATGCCGTCATCAGTGCCGCGGCCAAAGTGAACCCATGCCATCGCAGTATCGGAGTGCACCATTTCATCAGCCAGCGTTGCCGGGCCGTGCTTTTTCAGATCGCGGTCGAAGTTCGCGGCGGCTACCGAATCCGGACGGATGACCACACACACATCGTAGGCGCTGACGACAATAGGCGACTTTCCCTTTTCGGCCGGGTCAGCTGCTTCAACCTTGGCGGCCGCTGCCTCCGGCGTTTTAGGCGCACCGTTGTGCTGCGTCGGGAATGGCCACGCTACACCGGTCTTTTCGCCGGTCGTCGCATCGTTCGCCGCTGGCGGATGCGCGTCGGTAGCATCCTTCTTTGGCGCTTCCTTCGATGCCTTTGGGCCTTTGCCCTGCTTGGCCTTTTCTTCCGCGTGGGCTTCACGTACCGCATCACGTTTGACCTTGCCGGTTCGCTGCCCTTCTTCGATTATCTCCTTGGCCTTGTCCGGGTTCGTCTTTTCGACTTCGGCCAGCGTGCGTGCCGTATCCATCGTGGCCGCGCCGTTCTGTGCCAGCGCCTGCACTTCGGGCGATGCTTCCAGCACCTTGAGGTATACGCTTCACGGTTGCATCGCTCATGCCGAAGCGGCGCGCTACTGCTGCGGCATTCTCGCACTCGCCCAGGTCGATCAGTTCACGGAAGGCTTTGGCGGTGTCGTACTGCGACATATCCTGACGCTGCAGGTTTTCCGTAATCTGCATGACGCGGATTTTGCCAATGTTCGACTCTTCGGTGATGATGCAATCCAGATACTCGATTTCACCAATGCCAGCGGCCAGCCAGCGGCCTTCCCCAAATACCAGCATGTAATCATCCGGAATGTCCGGGTGCGGGCGCACTTTAATTGCCTGCTGCTGGCCTTCGCTTTTCATCGTAGCTGCCAGCGCGGCCAGCGTTTCCGGCGTGTGCTTGTCTTGACTGCGCGGCTGGTTCGGGTCCAGGTGGATTTGCGAACGGAGCAAGCGAACGATCAGAGGGGTTTCGGTCAGTGCGCGTGCATTTGCGATAGAGCGGCGCTGGATCATTTCATCACCTCGGCCAGGATGTGTTCGCAGGCTTCGCGCATGTGCGGGCTGCGCTTACCTTCGTACAACTTGTTTTCAATATCGGAGCGGAGATAAATCACCATCGGCGTAGTCTTCATGTTTGCTTGTTTGAGCTGGTCCAGCATATTGTTGTTCAAGGCGGAGCGCTTCTGCACCTTGTTGGGCAAGATGCCAATATTCTTCAGGCGCGGATTGCCATAAATCGATTTCACGTCGCGCTCAATCTCGGCCACGCTGGCAATGCCGTCCATGCCGAACGCGTCCATCGTGGTAGGCGTCACGAAACTGTCAGCGGCCACCAGTGCGGCGGTGTAGCGCAGTTCAGCGGTCGGCGGCGTGTCGATCACGATCAGGTCATAGTTCACGGCCAGCTTGCGCAGGTTGTTACGGACAATGTGATACAGCTCGCGGGCGGCGGCTTTGTCCTCGGCCTGCACATACGAATCAACCTTCTTCAGCTGCTTGTCGGCGGCGATGAGGTGGATGTTCGGGCTGATTTCGATGGGCTTTTTGTTGGCTGGGAGTTCTTCTTTGAAGAGCATGGAACCGGTAAGCGCGTTGCGTGGCACTTCGGAAGTAAGAGTGTTCGTCGTATTGCCCTGTGCGTCCAACTCAACCGCGAGAACCTTCATCTTGTGCACATCGGCAGCGAACCAAGTAGTGTTCAGCGCCGTGGTGGTTTTGCCGATGCCGCCCTTTTCGCAGAAAATTGCCAGGATGCGACTGAGAAATTTGTCGGACAGAGGTTTGACGAAAATAGGAGTTGCCATTGTTTGTTGCTCCAGTAGGATTATTTAAGGTCTGGGTTTAGCACGCTAAATACAACTCAAGACGAAAAATCGACTTGCGCCATAGTAACGGTACGTGTGTACAAAGTAAACACTTGCGCCGTATTTTTAGTGCATGTACTTTTGTTTTTTTTGCTCCATCAGTTCCGGCAGGTCCGCCAGCGTCTTGCGGATCTGCTTCGCGGCCTTGATGGTGTTGCTGTTGAGCGGGCGGACCCACTGGCCGTCACGGTTGGGGCTCCAGCGGAAGCCACTCTGCCCCAGCAGCTGGCGCACCGTCAGAATCGGCTTTTCAGGAAACTTGAACATCACGCGCTGCGCTTGGGCGTCCTCCGAATACTGGTAGCCGTTTTCTACTACGGTCGTCGTCACACGACTGGCGTTCAATTCCAGTTCTGCGATGCGTGCCTGGATGCGCTCGATGTTCTGCTCCATGTGGCGCAGTTCCTGCGACGAGTAGCCCAGCTGCTGGCCGGGGCCGCGCAGGAACAGTTCTTCCACGCCTTCTGCGGAGTAACCGAAGCGGATCAATCCGGCGCGGTCTTCGTTCGCCAGAAATTGATTCGTGCGCACCATGTTGTCGTGCAGGGAAACGAGAGAGGCCAAGCGCGCCGTCAGCTTGTCCAGCGCTTGCGGATCGGTGCCCGAAATGCGAATGCTGCCGCTGCGCTTTACCGCCTCAATCGTGGGGTCAGGTACTTCATAGCGCCCCCTGCCTTGGCCCTGCGCCTTGGCGGGTGGCGCGGTGGCTTGCTCACGTTCTGCCGCTGCCGCCTCGATAGCGGCTTCCAGTGCCTGTTTGTCAAATTCCGCCTTGCGCGACTTGTAGGTGTTACGCATGATGCCTCTCCTTAGTTAGCTTCAAAAATGTGGCCAATGACCACGGAATAATCCCGCTTACGCGAGTCCCAGCAATACGCGAGCCTTGCAAGCGGCCACGCGCTGTAACAACGAAATCCATTCGGACAGGTATTGGTCACGGCGTGCCTCGTCAGGGAAATCCCCCCAGAAAAACGGGTCGGTTCGCCCTGCCTCGTAAGCACAGACAGCAGGAAGACCGCGCTCTGATGTGTACAGCCACGCGCTTGCCCCTAAATCCGTCCAAAACTGCCATTTGCCTTGAGCCACATTGCCTCCAAATAGGTTGTTGGTTTTACAAGCCACCGGACCCCAAGATGCCCGCCTGATCGTAGGTGTTGAAGAAGTCGATCAAGAGGCTGTGAATCCGGTGTTACCGCCGTATCCCCTGAGTGCCGCGCCTGTGGTTCGAGCGACGACCGGGGAAAGGGAGCCGGGCAAGGAAAAGGGCGTATAAAAAGCGAGCGCAGCGAGCGGCTTTATGCCGCCCCTTGCCGGGCGAGCGGCCCGGTCTAAAGTCCGAACCCTAAGCGCGAGCAATCGGGGGATGGTGACAACGGGCGACAGCTGGGGAGACTTCGACACGGCGCGCAGCGCCGAAGCCCTGCGCGCCTTGGGCGCGCTCACTTCAGCAGTTGCCAAGCGGAGCGCTGGAGCGCAGCGGAACGGACAAGCCGAGCGTTAGCGAGGGAACGATTGAAGCCCGCCGGGGTTTGGGGTGGCGGGGCGAGACACGCGCACCTGGGCGGCGTGGCTCGATGCGAAGCACGAAAGCGCGGTTTTGCCCTTCGGGGCAAAATGGCCCTCACATACCCCATACAGGCGCTTGCGAATTGGAATGCGAAATGACACCTTATACGTCGAAAAATCGGTGTGACGCGTGACGAAAATGAGTTCGCTGTCGAGCTGAATTGATAAGTTAACGAGCAGTTTGACGCTATACAAACAGTTAACAAAGAGGGAAATTTGATGGTGCTGGGCGGTGCACACTGGTGCTGTTTGAGAGTGAAACGGTGCACACTGGTGCCCACGAGTGCGCTGCGGTGCGTGTTTACCGTTGCATACAACGCATTTGGCGCTATAATTGTCAACAGAAAAAAGAAGGGGCTGCACTGCGCTAACAGTACAACCCCTTGGAGCATTAGCAGAAGATGACCAAGATAGCTAGAACAACGGCTTTCTTAACATCAATGCAAAGCTCAAACTTCTTACCAAACTTCAACGTTAGCTTCATATCTAGTTTTGAACCTCCTTTCAGGGGATCTTGCTAGAACGAAACGGCCCCCGTTTAAAACTTTCCAGGGTTCATAAAACGGGAGCCGTGTTCGGTTCCGACACCCCCGGCAATATTCTAACTGTAACAACCTTGCCCACGCGATACTTTTTAGCGTCCGGCTGTCATTTTTCATTCTGTACGGAACAAATTTTTCACCTGTGCAGAACAGGGCATGGGTAACACCCATGCCCTGTGATGGTTCTGTTTGTGCACCTGCGGCGTGTACTGAATCCGGCTGCTGACCGATCTGCAAGTGATCGAGCGGCGCGGGCAACGCAGTCCCGCTCCGAAGATCACGCAGCCCTTCCCTAGCGACGCCTTGGCGGAGCCACTTGAGGCCGCCGCACTGATGCTGCGGCGGCCACCTATATCCCCCGGCGGCGCTACGCCGCCCACTGTAAGAACCGCTAAGCGAGGCCAGCAGCCGAGCGTGCGCGTCAGGATGCGCGCCGCAATAGCGGCGCCAATTCAGAGCCGCGCCGGCGCGGCCTGCTGCTGGATGCGCACCCGCTGCAGGTCCTGGGCGGCGCGATCGGCGCCGACCTGGCCAACTCCCCTACCGGTTTGTGAAATCCACTGTGGCGCCGCCAGTGCGGCGCTGGCCACCTGGCCGGCGCCAGTCTTCGGCAGCTGCCCATCGATGGGCGGCCGTGCCGCCCCTGGGCGTGCACGTCCACCAGCTGCAGCCGAATCTGCTGTTTGTCATTTCGACCGCGGCGAGCCTGGCCGGGCTCGCCGCGCAGCTGCGCCGCCGGCGGCGGCCAGCTGCTCGATGCGCCCGCCGTGCTGGTGCACGGCGACGCGATCGGCCGAAATGAGCGGAAAAAAATGCGCCCGGTGGGCGCATTTTTGATTGCGGGAAGCGTTTAGCCTCGGATAGTCAGCAAGGCGGTGCTAACCATCGTGCCGGATTCTTTGAATGTGCCAGCGGGCAGAACTTCCCAGCTGCCGCCGTTCGACAACGCCAGCGGCTTTAATTCGTCGTTCTGGCGTGGCCCGTTCGCGCAGATGGCAACCAGACGGCCGCCCGGCGCAAGCATGGTTTGCGCGTGCCGGATATGCTGAATATCCTGGGCGTTGACGAAAGGCGGATTCATAACGATCACGTCAAACGACTCATCTTTGCAATCCATGAAATCACGCTGCAGCACTTCCACGCTTTGGCCTTCGGTCAGTGTCGAAGCGGTCAAGACTGATTCCAGACTTTTGACCAAACCGGCGTTAATTTCCACGGCGCAGATTTTCATATCTACGCCAGTGCGCAGCATTGCACGGATCAGGGAGCCCGTTCCGGCGCTTGGCTCCAGCACTCGCGCGCCGTCCGCTACTTCCGCCAGTTCGGCTACGCGGTCAGCCAGGTCGTCAGGGGTTGGGAAAAGCTGCGGAGCGGAGACTACTTGTACACCGGCTTTAAGCAAATTTTTCAATTCGTCGATTTCAGCGCTGGCCGGATTCTCGGCAACCGGGGCGGGCGCGCTGCGCAATACCGGCTCAGGCTTCGGAATTGCAGCCGCTGGCGCGCTCGCCGGCGGCGGGTCTTTGCGCTTGTCGTCGGTGAGGAATACCGTGTAGTAGTTGTGTTTCTGCTTGCCGGTCATGAGTTCTTCAGGCAGGAACGTGCCCAGCGCACGGCGCACACGATGCGCGCCTTTGTCCTGGTCCGTGCTGATTTTCAAATAGCCCTTGTAATCCTTGGGCATCGCGTCCCATTGTGCCTTTGTGATGTGCATTGCACCGTCACGCGGATAATTCGTGATCGGAGCAACCGCCGTTGCTTTCTTCACAGCTGCGGCCACGTCGCCCGATGGCGCTTTGTAATCCTTGATTTCCTCGACCTGGCGCACCGGCACATATCGCGCGTTTGTGGTCACGCTGATGGCTTTGCCGTCGCGCTTAGTCACGCGGATAATGGTTGCCCATTCGCCGCGCACCAGCACTTGCCCGCCCGGCTGCAGGTCGAATTTCTCAGCGACTAAGCCGCCCTGCTCCTGCAGCATGGCCCGCTCGTAAGCAATACGGTTGTCAAAATGCGCAATCCAGCGGTCAGCGTGCGCAATGGTGCGCGGATAGCGCGATTTCGCAATTTCCACCACTTCGGCCAAAGTGCGCGGCGCGTACAGCGTCGGGTAACTGTCCGTGAGCGCGCCGTATGCGGTTTGATTGCCGTTGTGGTCTTCGCGGTCGCCTTCCTTGCGCGGCAAGTGCAGCCAGCACATATTTGCAATTTTCAAGGCGCGTTCATGCGTGAGCCCTTCCTCGCTCCACAGCTTCAGCCATTGCGCCGCCTCGTCGCGGTTGCGCTCCTGCTTGCGCTTATCAGCCTCAAGCCCTTTTATGCGACGTGCGCGCACGTCCGGGCGCTCTTTGTGTTGTGCATGGGCCAGCGCTGCCGCTGCGCGGCGCGTCCAATACTCGGAGGTTTCCCACAGATTCACGGCGCGGCGCATACCGTTCTCGATGCGCTCCGCGTCCTTACGGGCGCGGCGTTCGCTGTGGTGTCCTACAAGGATCGGCTGCCCCAGCGGGATATGGTCGGAAATGGCGCTTACAGCGCGGCGGGCCGCTTGCGCTTCGGATGCGCGGCTTTCGCTGTAGTTGTCAAATCGGTCTGCGCGTTCTTCGGCGCGATCCGCAAGGCTCTTGTCTTCGTCGCCCACTTCACCGCAGAGGGCCACCAGCAAATCATGGCGCTGAGGCGTCCACGCTGGCGCGAAAAACAATTCCTGCTTCGGCGCATACTTAAAGCCTGCTGCGGCCACGCGCTCGTAAGTCTCCTTATCGAGTCGCGTCAGGCTGTACAAGCGCAGTTTGTTATCTTCGGGCGAATAGGTTGCGGTGAGGTGTTGCATTGCTCTTTCCCTTTCTGTGGAAATTGACGTTAAAAAATCAGACCGGACCCCAAGATGACCGCCTGATCGTAGGTGTTGAAGAAGTCGATCAAGCGGCTGCGGTTTGGTGTAACCGCCGTATCCCCTGAGTGCCGCGCCTGTGGTTCGAGCGGGGACCGGGGATAAGAGAGACAGGCAAGGAAAGGGCGTATAAAAAAGCGAGTGCAGCGAGCGGCTTTATGCCGCCCCTTGCCGGGCGAGCGGCCCGGTCTACAGTCCGAACCCTAAGCGCGCAGCAATCGGGGGATGGTGACGACAAGACAGCGGCTGGGGAGACTACGACACGGCGCGCAGCGACGAATGCCCAGCGCGCCCCTGGGCGCGCTCACTTCATGGGGTTCATCGTGGGTTTGTCGAACGGGCGCGGCCGTCCGCCGCCGCCCGCTGGAGCATGGCGGCGCCGCGGTGCCATCGCCCGCGCTGCAGCGGGCACTGCACCCGGCGCGCGCCATGCCGCTGTTTTGTATATTGGGCGAGCCCGGCGCAGTGCGCGACGCGCCGCTCTCGCGCCGGGCCGCAGCTGGTTTGTGAACATGACGCGCCGGACGGCCGCAGCGTCCGGCGCGGATCTGATTACGCGGCCAACGCCAGCGAAATAACCGCCCGCTTCGTGCGCTGGTCAAGCGCGTTGTCGTCGGAGCGCAGCGCGTCCGCCATATCGACAAAACGCTGCCTGTCCGAAGGCGAGCGCAATACGCGAAAATCCGCGTCAACCGCATTGTTGACCCGCGCCCACTGGTTCCACGCAAAGCTGCGGCCCAGTCCGACAGTGGTTGTCGTGCTGGGGAACCGGTCGGCGTTATTGACCAGTTCGTCCCACGTCGCGCCAAACTCCACTTCGTCAAACCGGCTGTGTTTGCCGGTGAGCGCACGGCGCTCCAGCTGCAGCGCAGCTTCCATGAGTTCGGGATGATGGGCGGCGAGCCAATAAAGCTCCCACTGCTTCGATGCGGGGCAGAAGAAGCACGCGCTTTTGATGGGCACAAGGTCCGCGCCGAGAACCTGGGCGATGGCCGACACACAATCGCCACGCGTCCAGCCGATGATCTGTAGGGGGTACACATAGTCAAAATCGGCGTCGCCCGTCGGCAGGTCCTTGGAGCGTCGCAGATCCGCTTTCCCACAGTCGTAGCCGATTAGCTTAGTTACGCGCTTGCCTGTGCGCTGATATTCCGTCCAGATGGGGTGCGGAGCGCTGCGATTCTTCCCGCTGCGCACTCCTTTCAAATACTGATCTTGCGGAACCTGCTTCCACTTGATCGAACAGCTTTTCATGCCGAAGGCCAGGCTGGGCAAAGTCTGTTTTTCCAGCAGTTGCCGTAAAGGTCCGTATAGCCGGTCGTCGGCAGCGGAACCTTTTTGCAAATCTGGATCAGAGGCCAGCCCCAAGATGCAAGCACTTGATTCATGCGGTGGACGTGTTCAATGGTTTCCGGCTTTTCCCCGCCAGTGTCGGCAAAAGTGATGACGTCCGGACGAATGCCAGCAAGGTACAGCGCAACCAGTAGCGCGGAGGAATCGACACCAGAGCCGAAAACAGACGACAAGGGACCGGCCGCGCAAGGCGAGGCGCAGCGCGGCAATCATTGACCTGGAGAGAATGGACGGCTTACGCATAATCGGGGGCTCTTTTTCTAGTCGGAAGGCCCGCAGGCGGGCCATGACAATTAGCAGGTAGTGGTCGGATGTGGTTCCCACACGGCATTTGCGCGCTCCACCTCGGCCAGCATTGCGCGCAGTTCGGCGGCGGTGTAGAAACCGCTCACGAAGATGGCGTACTGGCCACTGTCACGGATGAAACTGCAATCCAACTCGTTGCCGAAGTTGGGATAGGCATCCTGAAAATCGCGGCTAGTCGGCGCAGCCTTGTACGGCAGGCGCTCGCGATAGACCGGCTCCATGTCCACATCCAACAATTCCGGATCGCCACCCATAGCGCGTTCAATCAGGTTGGTCAGCTCGGCTTCACTACGGCGCGGCATATCCGCGCTGGCGTTCAGCCGGTCGCACTCCTTGCGTGCGGCCTCGATGCTCAGACCATCCTTAATTTCGGTGTGCGGGCCAATCGGGTATCCAGCCGGCGACACCTTGCCGTCGATCACTGCGAACTTGGCCACGATGCCGGGACGCACGGTGTTGGTTTGGAAGATGTTGAAGCGCTTGGACATTTTGATACTCCTGTGTGATAGGTTTGAATAGCAAGGCGGATTTGTGTTTTGACGAAGCGGCGCGGCAAGGCTGGCGCGCCGCGAGGATCTGATTGCGCGCCTGGCGCGTGAAGTACCGCGCCGCATTCGGCGCGGTACTTGATCGGTCAGGCGCTCAGTGCATCAAGCACCCTCCGGATCAGGCCGGGGCGCGGGTGAGGCACCGGCAGCGCATAGTCGAATCGCAGTGCGATGAACAGGCTTACATACTCATTCGTGTCGGGGTCTGGTGCGAAGAAATGCAGAATTCGCGCCTTGATTTCCTTAATGGCTTCGCTGTCGGTCGGCACTTCCCGCGTACAGCTTTCCAGCCGTACCACTCCCCGAATGGTTCCGACACCTCGTATTGAATGCAGCCGGGATAATCCTTGACGATGCCAGCGCCGACTTGCTCCAGATCGGCCATGATCGAAGCCCAGCGGCACAGCTGCTGCGCATGTTCGATCTGGCCATCCATATCATGTAGGACGCTCACGCGGGCAAGGCCCAGCATGAAATAGGCCGCGTGCGTTTCGGAGTCGTGCGACGGCAGCGGCATTTTGCGCAGGCCGATCATTGCGCCACCTCGTGTTCCGATTTGTCGAAAACGTAGGTGTCACGGCCTTTCTGGACTTGCTCTTTCCAGCCCTTCGGCGTGCGGCCTTGAGGATCGGCGCTTACTTGGACCGTGCCATGCACTTTGCCAAGTTCGCTACCGATTGTTGCCATCTGCTCATAAACTTCATTCGGCAGGCATTCGACCGTCGCACGCTTGATGCAGCGGGTAATTTCGATCTGGACGCCGCCGCTGGCGGTGATGTGAGCGGGATATGCCGTGATATCAAAAACTGCCATGTGTTGCCCTCCTTTGGTTTGAAAATCTGACCGGACCCCAAGATGACCGCCTGATCGTAGGTGTTGAAGAAGTCGATCAAGTGGCTGCGGTTTGGTGTAACCGCCGTATCCCCTGAGTGCCGCGCCTGTGGTTCGAGCGACGACCGGGGAAAAGGGAGCCGGGCAAGGGCCGGGGCGTATAAAAAAGAGAGCGCAGCGAACGGCTTTATGCCGCCCCCTTGCCGGGTGAACGGCCCGGTCTAAAGTCCGAACCCTAAGCGCGCAGCAATCGGGGGATGGTGACGGCAAGACAGCGGCTGGGGAGACTACGACACGGCGCGCAGCGACGAACCCCAGCGCGCCACTGGGCGGCGCTCACTTCGGCAGTTGATCTTGTTCTTTATCGCGCTAAAGCGCTCAGTGCATGGGCTTTGTACGTTAAGCATCGGGCGCGGCCGTGCCGCCGCCCGCTGGAGCATGGCGGCGCCGCGGTGCGTTCGCCCGCCCTCTGCGGGCACTGCACCTGGCGCTTGCCATGCCGCCGTTTTGTGATTTAGGGCGAGCCCGGCGTAGTGCGCGAAAGCGCAGCCCTCGCGCCGGGCAACAGCTGGTTTGTGAATATGACGAGCCGGACGGCCATAGCGTCCGGTTCGGATCTGGTTGCGAGCCGGGGTTGATGATCGAGCGCCGCAGGCGCACGACTGGCGCCAGCGCTTACGGCGCTGGCCTGGCCCGGCACAACGCGCAGCAGCGCGTGTGCCGGGCCGCGTTTTGCACGCGTTACTGGGCGGCGCGATGCCGCCCCTTGTCAAACACAGCCCTTAGATCAGCCCGTGCTCAGCGAACGAGAACGTACTTACGCCAGCGACAATGATGTGATCCAACACGCGCACATCGATCAGCTCCAACGCTTGCTTCAGTTGTCGCGTAATCAACTTGTCGGCTTCGGACGGATCAGGTTTCCCAGAGGGATGGTTATGTACCAGAAGGCAACCTGCGGCATGGTTCGTTAACGCCCCCAACACTACCTCACGAGGATAAACGCTGGTATGCGACAAGGTGCCACGGAACATTTCTTCATAGGCGATGATCCGGTTTTGTGCATCCACCCAGACAACCGAAAATACTTCGTGATGCAGCTGCGCTAGCTTCACGGTGAGATAGCTTTTCATCGGCATCGGGCGAACTGGCTGCAACGTCGGCCTTACGCATCCGGCGCGCAAGAATGTCCAACGCTTCGGCTATCACTCCGTCCTCACGTTCCTTGTTCGCGTTGATGCTGGTCACGGTTGCCGTGTTTGGATTGCTACGCATAAGACTCATCCTCCTTTGGTTTTAAAAATCAGACCGGACCCCAAGATGACCGCCTGATCGTAGGTGTTGAAGAGGTCGATCAAGCGGCTGCGGTTTGGTGTAACCGCCGTATCCCCTGAGTGCCGCGCCTGTGGTTCGAGCGGGGACCGGGGATAAGAGAGACAGGCAAGGAAAGGGCGTATAAAAAGCGAGTGCAGCGAGCGGCTTTATGCCGCCCCTTGCCGGGCGAGCGGCCCCGGTCTACAGTCCGAACCCTAAGCGCGCAGCAATCGGGGGATGGTGACGACAAGACAGCGGCTGGGGAGACTACGACACGGCGCGCAGCGACGAATGCCCAGCGCGCCCCTGGGCGCGCTCACCTCAAGGGGTTCAGTGTGGGTTTGTCGATCGGGCGCGGCCGTGCCGCCGCCCGCTGGAGCATGGCGGCGCCGCGGTGCCATCGCCCGCGCTGTAGCGGGCACTGCACCTGGCGCACGCCATGCCGCAGTTTGTGTTCTTGGCGAGCCCGGCGATGTGCGCGAAGCGCCACTCTCGCGCCGGGCCGCAGCTGGTTTGTGGATACTGCGAGCCGGGCGGCCGTCAGCGCCCGGCGAGAATCTGATTGTTCCGCCCTCTCCTTCTCGACGACCTGGCGAGCCGGAACGGTGAGCAATGGTCGGATCTGATCTGTTCCGCCGCGCCGAGTCCAGCAGGACCGGCGCGGCCAAATTTGCAGAGGGGCTGGGCGGCAGCGCCGCCCAGGTGCAGCTTAGTGCATCAGCTTCACTCGCGCCGGGAGGTAGGCGAGCAATACGCGCTGCTCAACGGTCAGCGCGTCCGGGTGGACGACTGCCATTTTGTGAAGATCATGTTGCCGTACACATCGGCAAGCTGCCGGACGCGGGAGGTCAGAACATACCGGCTCGTCGGTCGCGTCCATTTCGCGGTAGTGGTTGATCGCGTTTTCAATCAGTCGGATGGTGAGGGTATCAGGCAGTCCAATCATTTGCTCTCTCCTTGTGCGATGGGGCGCGGCCCCATCGCGTCATTGGGTTTTAGGCGCAGGCTTTCATCAGGTCTGGAACCCAACGCTTGTCGGCCATGTGCTGCTCTGCCGTTTCGCAGAGAGGGATTTTTCTTGAGGTCGGACAACGGGGCGACCATTTCAGCCGATACGTGCGAGGCGACCAGCGAAATCGTGTGCTGCTTCGATACCTGTGCGAAGTAGTTGTCTTTGGTCGGCTTCCACCAGTCGGCCATGTTCAGCGATACGGCGTTTGCGACTTCGGCAAATTCCTTATCTTTGCTCTCGCTATACTGAGCCGTTCCCTGCACGGTATCGAGGCTGCAAGCCGTGCAGTACGCCAGCAGTTCCAGTACTACCGATTGCTCCTGCTGGAACAGCCAGCCCATCAGGTCACTTACGCGGGTCGGCATGAGGTCAGCCCAGTACTGGTGACGCTCGTTCATCAGTGCCAGCGCTGGCGACTCCTTCACGCAATCGCCGTGCTGCTTCAAGTGTGGCTTGGTGAGGCTGATGACTGCCGCCGACTTTGCGCGATTGCCGTACTCCCCAAACACCTGAATTGCCAGCGTGTGGGTCAGAACGACGAGCGCAATACCGGGGCGCACCATCAGTTCCGCTTGCAGCCCTGCGGTGCGGTGCGCGGTGAGTTGGTGAACCAACTTGTCCGAGTACAGAGCCTTTGCCTTTGGCTCGGACTCGTTGCCTTCGCCAGTTTTGGCGGCTCCGATGGCTTGGGCCTTTTTCAGTTCCTTCTTGTCCTCCGGACGAATCAAGCCCTCAAACACGGCCAGCTACCGTCGCGGTCAATACTGACGACCGCGCCCAGCAGAGGCTTAACCGCATCGTCATAGCCGTACTGCGTCATAGCCTCCTGCTGCGCTTCCAGCGCTTCGATTTCCTTCTCAAGCGAATCCAACTCCGCCTGTTCTTCGTCGGTGAATTCGTCGGCTTCACTGTCATACATGGCGTCCACCTTCGTCTGCAGGTCGGTCACTTTTGCATCCAGTTCGTCATAGACCTTTTGCTGCTCGTCAGTGAATGGCAACGCCGTTGCATGTGCCTCTTCAAAATCGGAGTCGTACTGGTTGTAGCTGGTCAAGTAGTCCACCCATGCGAACTTTGCTTTCAAGTCCGGGGTCTGTTTTTCCAGCTTCTTCACGGCCAAACTTTCCAGCAGGGCGGCATCATTCATAAAGCCATCGTCATTATCGGAAAACAGATCGCGGGTGACTGCGCCCCCTGCGGCCTCGTAGTCGGCCACGCCAACGAAGCGCGCAATAGGGCTGTTCTTGGTGTCGATGGCTTGCGTGGTGATGAGGCGGCGAATGTTGGCATGGGTGCGCTGGTTCCAGCCGCTGAGCGAATCCCATACCTGCTCTTGCGTTGCGTGGTCATCAGTCAGCGCCAGTGCCATCAGCTGATCCAGCGTGGCCTTGTCGTCCTCGTACAGCGCAAACAGTCGCGGTGCCACATTCGCCAGCTTTAAGCGGCGGTTGATAGTGATATCGTCCACGCCCCACGCCGTAGCGATTTCTTCCACAGAGCGACCGGCATCCTTCATCGCCTGGAACGCACGGTACTGGTCCGCTGGCGGCAGCGGTTCGCGCTCACTGTTCTCAACGAGGCTCTTTTGAATCGCTTCCTCAACGCTGCAGATCAGCACACGGATTTCAAAGGTTTCCGGGTCGATCTGGCCAGTTGCAATCAGCCATTCGATGGCGTCCGTGCGGCGGCCACCGGCGCAAATTTCTACCTTATCGATAAATTTCTTGTTCTTCTTCTGCTGGAAGCCCACCAGATTTTGCATAAGCCCTTCGGCCTTGATGAGCGGAGCCAGCGAACGAATGCCCTTCTGGTACTTCTCCGATTCCTTCTCGCGCTTACTGCGCACGTTGAACTGGTTGGAACGCACGATATTTTTGAAACGCAGCGTTACGACTTGGCCCACTGGATAAACGGTTGCTTGGCTCATTGCTCTTACTCCTATGTGTGGTTAAAAAACTGACCGGACCCCAAGATGACCGCCTGATCGTAGGTGTTGAAGAAGTCGATCAAGCGGCTGCGGTTTGGTGTAACCGCCGTATCCCCTGAGTGCCGCGCCTGTGGTTCGAGCGACGACCGGGGGAAAGGGAGCCGGGCAAGGGCCGGGGGCGTATAAAAGAGAGCGCAGCGAACGGCTTTATGCCGCCCCCTTGCCGGGTGAACGGCCCGGTCTAAAGTCCGAACCCTAAGCGCGCAGCAATCGGGGGATGGTGACGACAAGACAGCGGCTGGGGAGACTACGACACGGCGCGCAGCGACGAACCACAGCGCGCCCTGGGCGCGCTCAGACAGGACTTTGCCAAGCGGAGCGCCGGAGCGCAGCGGAGGGGACAAGCCGAGCATGAGCGAGGGAACGATCGAAGCCCGCCGGGGTTTGGGGTGGCGGGGCGAGACACGCGCACCTGGGCGACGTGGCTCGATGCGAAGCACGAAAGCGCGGTTTCGCTGTGGGCGAAATGGCCCTGCCCTACCCCATCAACACGACCACAAATCGACGCGAAATTTACCGTAAGAACAGGCTGGAATTACCGTGACGCAATACGTAAAATACGCTCATCAGGACTACGCCAAACGCCCGAATGAACAGACTGACGACAACCTAACCCTTGAACTTAACCTGGCCGGTGGCAAAGGCAAACCGGGCCGACCGCGCAACCCGAAAGGTGCCGTGTCGGCTGCTGATCGACAGAAAGCAGTGCGGCAGCGCAAAGCGCTTGCTGGACTTGTCAATTTGCGCGCCAACGTCCCGGCAGATGTGAAAGACGCACTCGCGGCGCACTGTGCCGAACATGCCGCTGATCCACATGAAATCGTGGCACAAGCACTGCGCAAATTCTTGAACGTGGGGCGAGGATCGCTTTAGCGCGCTAAAACCGGACGGGCAATAAAAACGGCTAGGGTTAGAAACCCTAGCCGTGTATTTCAGTCGAGGCATTCGGTCTTAAAGAAAACCGTACTCCTCTTGAGCAAATGCTCGCGTCCAGTCCTTGTAGCCAAGTTGGACAACCATGTCCCACATCGCCTTGTCGCCTTGCTTGGCGCGAGAGTTTAAATAAACTTCGCGTTCAGCATCTTCAGCAGACAGACCACGATTGCAGAACAGTTGAATCAACTCATCGGCGTCCAGCGGAGCTTCACGTTTCTTTTCGTCGGCGGTATACCAACGGAAATACTCAGCGCTACCCCACAGCATACGAGGATCATCCAAGTCCGGGCAGTCAAAACGGGCAATGTCCGATTCGTACAGCGCCTTACCTTGCAACACCAGATCATCGTAATCAAACACGCGCGCTACGACCGTTTCTACTTCGATTTCTTCAACGATCATGGATCGGCTGAGAGATTCGAGGCAGTACGGATCAGTACCGAAAACTGCGAGTTCATCTACCATCGTTCCAATTGCGTGCATGTTAGTTCTCCTTTAGAAAAAGAGACCTCGTGCGTCGCCCCAGAGGGACAACGCATGGCGAAGTCCCAATGGGTATTGAAAAGATGGATGCAGAGTAACATGACTTTTGGCAACAGGCAACGACATACCATAGCGCGGCCTTTTACCCCCCATTGGCGGCGCGTAAGCCGCCGCCCTATTCTGCGCTCGATGCACCGCGAAAAATCGCCTGTAGGGCGTTTGGAGCGGGCGTACGGCTTTTCCTGCTCTACCTCACAAACCGCGCACAGCGGTTTGTCACTTCAGCCGCGGCGAGCCTGGCCGGGCTCCGCCGCGCAGCTGCGCCGCCGGCGGCGGCCAGCTGCTCGATGCGCACCCGCTGCAGGTCCTTGGCGGCGCGATCGGCGCCGACCTGGCCAACTCCCCTACCCGGTTTGTAAAAGCTGTTGCGCCACCAGCGCCGCGCTGGCCACCTGGCCGGCGCCGGCCGCGGCTGCTGCGCATCGATGGGCGGCGCCGCCGCCCTGGTCGAGTGCAACGCTTCATCATGCGCCAACTTCTATTCCTCGGAGCGCGCGCCCGTCGGCGCTTGCTCGCCAGCAGAATTTGCTGCGCAAATCCAGCTGGTTCATGTGCCGGAAATAGAAACGCCCAAGTCAGAGACTTGGGCGCCGGTACTACTCGCGCTACAGAGCGCTTACTTCGGAGTCTTCACAATAGTTTGTGAATTCACCAACTGCTTCAAGGTATCTCGTGGCAGCGGCGTAATCATCGAAACCAGATTGGCTTCGTAAGTACGCCAGGTGCCGTGAACGGCCGTTACGTCCTTCAGCTTCAATTCCGTGTCAGGGAGGAAGAATTCGCCCTCCTTGGCCGACATTGCTGCGGTCACTTCTTCCAACTTCAGCAATGTCATCGGAACCAGGAACCGTTTAGAGAAGATGCCTTGACCCATCCTCAATACGGCGCGTTGATCCTTCACGGTCGTTCCGTCGGCTTCAAAGATTGTACGAATCCCATCCACCGAAATGTTGCCTTTGATTTTCGCTACTGCAGTACGCTTACTCATCTGTACTCCTTTAAAAAGGTTTTCAAAAGAGATAGCAGCTACCGCACCCTGGCTGGGTAGCGGCAGAACCACTATCCCAGCCATGCGACCATCGCAAAGCTGCCTTGAGTATATCTGGAAGGCAAGAAAAAAGCTCGCATGAGCGAGCTTTTGATTTAGGGTGCCGCGAACGTTAATGCAACGTGGTCGGGGCTGCGCCGACCGGGCGGTAGATTGTGACGTTACCCAAGCTTTCTTGCAGAGCAGTGATGAGCGCCTGCATATCCAGGGAAGCCACAACATCTCCTTCGTTCAGGATGGGGCCGTGCCCGACCGGTTCTTCTTGGCCGGGTTCGGTGAAAAACACGAATGGCACGAAAAAGCCCTGCATTTTATTAATCCGAATGTGAAGTTCGCCGGGCGTGGATTGCAGCTCTTTCAGCTTCTCGAACGTGGTAGCTTGGGCGTATTTAGAATTCATGGTCTGGGTCCGTGACAGAGTTAGGAATGCGGAAAGCATATTCAATCGTGGCCGGGTGCAACATATCAATCTTACTGCTGGTGTCCATCACGCGCAGGTATTCCGCTGCAGCGGCAGTCTCGATTTCGGTTGGTGCCAAGGTGCGATAGCGGTCAAAGGCTGAGGCGGGCGTGGCCTTAGGGTCGAGAACAGTGATGATGCTCTGGCTGCCGCGAATGCGCGACCGCGCATCCAAAAGACGTACATCGCGTTTGCGCACGATGTAGGTAGCGTTGATATCGAATTCGTCAAGTTTCATGTGCAAAAGGATTTAGCGCGCTAAAGGGTTACTGGTTGCCGATAAATTCAAAGGTAATCATGCGGTTCTCGCGGTCGATGACAAGCACCGTGTCATCGCCTCCAACGATCAGCAGGGCGTCTTCGATGGTTTGCAGCGAACCGTCTTTGTCCTGGCCCAGTAGCGGGCGAGTCAGGATGCGGCGCGTATCGTTCGGGTTTGCCGGGCTCAGCACCAGTTTGTATTGGGCAGTCTCCAACAGATATTGCGCGGCTTGCTGTACGGTTGTGACATTTGGCGGGAACTGCATCACCACGCGCAGGCGCAATGGGTCCAGCGGCTGCCGGGCCGCGATGCGGACTTTCGGGATGGAACGGGCTTCCTCGCCGTTTGCGTGAGCTACAGGGAAGGCGATGAGCGCCGCCACTAGCACGCAGATATTTTTCAAAACAATCATCATGGTTTTGTCAGAATTCGATATAACTCAGCGATGCCGCTAGGGCGATTGCCGCAGTAATTGAAAAGGTGACGGCCAGTGGAAAGCGCCGTGCGGTACGTTCATGCTTCCATCGAAATGCCGGTGCACAAGCGATCAGCAACATCAGGCAATACGGTCCGACGATCCCGTTTAACATCTGGGCATTCCCTTGCGCCGACAGCACAATCACCCACGCGCTGACGAAACTGCAAAGAGGGAAAGTAACTGCAAGCCGTGCTTCGTTCTTGCTCATCTGAAAAACAACTTCATCGGACTGCTTAGCCTGGCTGTACAGCAAATACGCCGACAGGAGAACCGCAACAGGCATGACGTAATAGGCGGCGAGAAGGCTCCCGATCAGCATAGGCAGACTAATGACCAGATGGGGGAGTGCGCCATAACGAACAACCTTGGGCAGCTGCTGGTAGCGGTCAAGCACTTTGTTACTGACGGCGCGTATAGTGGCTTTCATCGATCTTTTCCCAGGGGGTTACGTAAATGTCTTCCTCAACGAAGATTTTGACCGGCGTGCCAGCGCGGATTCGTACCGTGGGCACAATGTTCAAAAACTTCTCCGCAAAGCTGCGGCCGGCGTCACGGCTACGCGATGTAAATTCACGTGCGAAAGCGTCACGAGAGGAATTCGGTTCCGCACCGTAGTTGCTAAACGATGGGCCAAGACCGATGATTGCGTAGGCCGCCACGCCCATAAATTGAGCCAAGAAATGTCGGTCCACTTGATCTTTCAGCGCCGCCACACCAGCAGCATCCATGCCAGCCGTGCGTTTAAAGTCAATGCGCTTACCGTCTGGGCGAATGGCCCACAAGGGGACTGATCCCATGCGATTTTGGATGTTCTCATTCGCGCCAGTTGCACGCATCGATTTGCCAACAATCTTGGTGCCAGCAGGGAATAGCACGAAGGTCATCGAAGGATCGTAGACAGGGCGTTGCAGTAAGGCCCACCAGTTGCCCGCGTAGTCGCTCACCATATCCATATCCAGCACGGCCGAAAATAATCGAGCCCGTAGGCAAGACTTCTTCGCCTGGGCGCGGGCCTGCGCCGCTTGGGTCACGTTGTTCTCGGTTGGAGGCAACTTCACCGAATGAACCGTTCGCATCTTGATCGCCGTTATCTCGCACAACCGCAGACGATCCAGACGTGATCGGTACAGCACCAGTTGCCTTGAATTTCGCCAGATCGATTCCGGCAGCGGCAGCGCGTTCATACAGTTCACGTTTCCGGGCTTCGAGTGCAGCTGGCGCCGTAGTGAGCTTGGCGATCCGCTTGTCCACTTCGGCCAGTTCTCCAGCGTTTGTAAGTTCCTTTGCGCCCTGTTCCTGTTCTGGCTTCGCGCCAGATCGGCCCAGGTGGCCCGCTCCAGCCATCAGCACGCGCTTACGCTCAGCGATTCGGAAATCTTGTTCTGCGGCCTGTACGGCATCTGGGGCTACGCCATCAGTAGCGGCGCCAGGTGCGCCACTTTCAGCCATTACGTCAGCCAGCAATCCTTTGCGTTTTTTCTGGGCTCGCTCCGCCTCAGCGTCCGCCGCGTTGTTGGATGCTGATTGTTCTTGCGCCTTTGCGAAATCGGACAGGCTAGATTCTGGGCGCGCTTCAGCTGCAGCGGCTTCCACCTTGGCCTGTTCGGCTTCGCGTTTCGCTTGGCGAGAGGTGCGTCCACTGGCGCTGATGTACGCTTGCAAGATCAAACCGACGACAACCACGCCGACAAGGACAAGGGCTACAATTTGCGCCTTCTTCTTGTGCGTCGTTTGGCTGCTGCCGGAATCTTCTTGTGCGTCCTTTTGCAGTTCGTCAGCCATCTTACTTGCTCCGGCGAGTTACAGTGATTTCAGAGTCGCCCGCGCGCAGTTTGAACTTGGGATACACACCAGCGATGCGGTATTCGCGCTTAGCTGCGTCATACACCTTTTCCAGCACCTCCGTGGTGCCATCGATTTCGGCCTGCACGGAGAGAATGCCCCGATTGTCGGATTTCAGGCGAATATAGGTAAAACGGCCATCATCCTGAACAGAATCAATGCCGCTGGTCGCAAACCAGCCAGAACCCTCATCCCAGTCATAGGCGGAATAGATCGTTGATCGGTAGGACTTAACTGCCATTTGCGTTTGTCGCTGTGCCTCGGCCAGAGCTTGCTGCTTTTCCTGTTGTGCATTGACCAGCTGCTGCTGGAGCGCGTTCACTTGGACCGTTGCTGCCGCGTCTTTGGCCTCCCATGCCGCCCGGTTGCCAAGCGAGTTGTTGGCCTTGACCTGAGAACAGTGGCTGGCCAGCTTCGCTACCCGAACCACCCTGAATTCATAAGTGTTGCCGCTTGCACCAACCACGGTAAGTGTGGTTTCCGCGCCCTCCGGTTCCTTGGTTTTTGGTTTGATGAACACATGGTTTTTGATGAGATTCTGTTCCCAGAGGTCTTCACTTCCCCACACCATGTCCAGCCCTTCTTCCGGCAGGATGATGTGGCTCTGCTTATACATCTGTGCTTCGATAACCAGAATCTCGCCAGGCGTCCAGTGGAACACGTTGCAGCGCGTTTGCGCCAAGATGCCCGATGACTCGGTGGGTGCAGCTTTGGCAGCTGCTGCCTGGGCGGTCGAAGTCAACAGCGCCGAAAGGGCAAAAACGATGGCAGTTTTATGAGCGATTGGCATGTTTGTCATTTATCAGAATTTAATGTTCTTGCAGTCAGCATCGGAAACAGGGGTCGGGTCGTCGCGTTTCGATTCACGAATGACGCCAATACCCATCGGGTTGTAGCGGAGTTCGTCATTGCGTTTGACGACTTCTTTCATCGGGCGGAAGGTCCACAGCAGCGTGATAATCTTGTTGGAGCAACCCATAATCTTGTTTTGAGAATCGCGGGTTTGTTCCGTGGCAAACACAAGCGTCGAATACTGCTGCTCCTTACGCGTATGGGGAGAGGGTCTTTATCGACCATTTGCTGCTCTCGGTAGTGCATGATGATTCGTTTGCAGTCTTTGCAATCGATGAGGGCGGTTGCAACGTCTGCTGCCCGCTCCCTTTCCATAAAGTCCTGCTGCAGATCCGGCTGCATCATCAGGCGTGCGAATCCGTAGTCGGTGAGGATGGATTCCTTACGCTTCGAGTATCGGCGTTCGACATACTCAGCCAGGCGGGCTTCAAGATTGGCTTCAAAGAAGTTGACGGGCTTTTCGTCGTCCGCAATCTCAACCGCAGTAGTCCCATTTGGGCTCAACTTCACATAGGCGACGCGGACGTTTTCAGCAAAGCGCTTGTCGGCAACATGCCAGCCATTCGCACAGAACGCGGCCATTGCAATTGCCGCAACCGCAACAATGAACCAGCGGTTGCGGTCAGCGCGGATCTCGCTAATTGTCGAAGACATGCGCCCCTTGAGGCGCTCTTGTTCCATAGTGGAACCGATGAGGCCACCTGGTTCGATGGCGCGTTTTTTGAAAATTTTCTTGAACATACGAGACAGCTTTAGTGAATTAGATGATGGCAGAAGTAATTTTCGCGGCAGCGCGGGAGGCGGCAAGGATCGAAGAGCCCATACCACCACCACCTGCGCCGGCTACGATGCTTGCCGCAAATTTGCCGGAGCTAAACAACGCGAGGATGCCGATGAACATAAAGGTAATCAGGCCCATCATTTCGAAAATGCTGCTGAACTGCGGTAGCTCGATGGTCTGCTGAGCCCCGGCCGTGAAAGGAATGCCGATGCCGAGGTAAAGAGCAATCGCGCAAGCGACCATAACCACATTGATCCTCGCGATTACGTAGTAAACGATCCAGCCCAAAAAGAACCGGAGCCATCCGTCAAACATGAAGGAAATGGGCTTGAGCAACAACGTCGGGACAAACATCAATCCGATGAGCTTTGCAAGCGTGAAGCCCCAGAAGCCCCACATGATGCTCACGTAAGAAATAACGCTGAGTAGTAACATGGCCAATGAGAGAGTCCAGACGGTCAGCGCCTGGATTGTTGCTTTCACCGGATTGAGAATATCAAGCACTGAGAAGGACATTGCGCGCACCACATTGCCAATAAACTTCGGTGCGAAAAACGCGTCCTTGGTGCCGATCATGCCCTGCTGAAGTCCGCTGGCCATTTGCTCAGCATATTCCCAAAGTGCATCGGTTAGCGGGTCATAGGAAGCACGCATGACCTGTACCATCAATACCAATAGCACGGCCGTGTGAATGTCGAGCACGTTGGCGCCGCCCATCGCGTACTTGGCCAGCACGAGTATCAACAACGAGAATGCCAAAAGATAAAAAACCAAATCAACGCCCAACGCAAAATCGGGGTTTGGATTCCGGCAGTGGTGAGTGCGTGGATCTTGGCGACAAAGTCGTTAAACCCGGTTAATACCGGACCGGTCTTCGACGGATCAGGAGGGGCCGCGACGGCGTACTGTGGCAACACCGCGAACATAGCTGCCAGCAGAAAAGTACGCATATTTCCGAAAGTTTTCATCGACGCAAAAAAAATAGTTACCCCACAGAATTATAGTATTTTTTATCGACTTTATTCAATAAAAATTTCAATAAACTATGGGGCGTAGTTTTAGCGCGCTAAAGTCAGCGCGTCATCTTTACAATTGGAGCCTCGGACTCTGCTTTAACTTTTGCCAACCGGTCTAGCTCCCGCTTCCGGTCCTCTTCTCTCGGTTAGCAGACGGGTACGCTGCTCTTCCATGTTTTGCAAAAGGGTCGTCTGCGTTTTGATCGAGTCTTCGCCCTGGGCGTAAGCAATGCTGTTTTGCGCAGCTAGTACATGAAGTGCGCCCACCGTGTTGTTCTCTTTCAGCTGGGACATTTCCTTGGTGACGGCGTTGGCCTGCTCGGCGCGTCGCTCAGCGTTGGCGCGGGTGAGGGCCACCTGGCGCATGTTGTCCTGAACACGGTCATACTGCATCCGATCCCTGCTTGCCTCCAGCGTCATTGCTGAGTCTTGGCTTAAGCCTACGCGCAGAGCATTGCTTTTCGTTTCAGCTGCTGATCGCGGCACGCCACCAATCGACGTGCTTACAATGTCGTCGGAGAGGCGGTAATAGCTTCCTGCATTCGGGTCAGCAGTTACTGACTTGCTCATCAGGGAACGGCCGTAGTCTCGGACGTTGCTCAGCAGCTGCTGCTGCAGGCGCTGCTTCACTTCATCCCGTACTTGACCTTTCAGCTGCTGCAGGTTTTGTAGCTGCAGCCGGTAGTCTTTCAGCTGCTGCAGGGTTTGCATGTTCAGTTGGCCCAGCTGCTCGATCTGGTTCAGTTCCTGCAAAATAGCCTCTGCCAAATTGGCATAGTCGAACACAGGCAAACCTGCATTAGCCGATCCGACCGCGAACGCCAACGAAATGCTGAGTGCCGTCATCTTCAAGCGTTTATTCATTTGCCTCTCTCCTAATTAGTCAAAGTTAGTCGTGAAAGAATGTCGTCCTCTGGCTCGCGAGAGAGGACAGGGGTTAATTGCTCAATGGCAAGCTGCAAACCTTTGTCAAAGCCGTGCTCTTTCACAAGTCGATCACGCAATGCGGCTTCTTGTGGGTGCGAGGTATTGGCCACGCGCTGCGCCGGCTCCACGTCAATAACGACTACCTTACTTGTCCCGATTTCAGGCTGAATGAGATACGCCTCCTTCTGCGGAACCAGATCACGGATTGCTTGTAGCTGGCCATCGCTGAGGAATGGGAAGGCTTTTTTGTAAAGCTTCTCGTCCAGCTCCGGATCGGAGAAGAAGAAGAAGGTAGTAGCTGCACTGCGCAAGACGGCCCAGTCGCTCAGCGCACACAACTCAGACACCGATTGCGTCCATAGCTGAACCGTACCGAACCACTTGCCCCAGGTCCGGACCCAAGTTACGACTTTCTCTGGCATACCTGGCAGAGACAACGGCAAATGCGCCTCATCTATGTCCAGAGTTTTGGGCAAATGACGGATGGCGGGATCTTCGAAATGCCTGCGTAATCCGATAGAGGATATCGGCCTGGATTGGACGCAACAGGCGCAGCTGGTCTTTGACGTTCTGCAGATTGAACACGCCCACGCGCTTTGTCAGATGGCCGATCGCGTCATTCTGATTGTCAAATACATGCGCGAACCAACCGGCGCCGCTGCCACGGTTTTTTGGACTCTCACGTATCCAGCGGGCAAACTTCGTCTGCAGCGTCGGCGGCATATGCGCAACCAGCGCCGACATGGTTTGCAGTTCTTTAGGCAGCGCTAAAGTGGCGTCGATTGCCTCGTCCAACCCTTTCTGTTCATGGTCGTCTATCTGGCGCTGCGATTCCGTGTCATTCGCTTCCAGCATCAGCTTCAGCACTTCGATCAAGTGAATCTTGAACGACACATCATCCTGGCCGCGGGCGCTAAAAAATAGATTCGCACCCGACTGGTCATCCTTTGCAGCACGCATGATGCCGCCATCCTCTCCGAACAGGCCAGCAATAGGTTCACTTCCAGGGTCGATATCAAGCGCTCGGTAGAGGCCGCCATATTTCAGCGTATGCGTTGCCAGCGTGTTTTTTGTAAAAGTCTTACCTTTACGAATTGGCCCAACTCCGATGACCATAGCCCGACCGTTAATGAAAGGGCTGTAGTGGAACGGCGTGCCGTCCTTCGATTGGAAGATATATGCTGCTTCCTCATCCGCATATCGGGGACCACAACCTGGCCTTCCGATGATTGGTAAATCAGAGAGCCCGCCGCAAACTGGCTGGAGGTAAGGTGTAATGTACGGAAAGGCTTATGGCCGTTACCTGGCTGCATAGAAGCGAAGGCATCAGGCGCCTGTAGGCTTTCCCAAGTAACGTTAATGTGCGCGTTTCCTAACGCGGCTTTGAGCGCAGTTGCGGTATCTTGAATAGCCTTCGGATCACGCCCAAATACACACACCAGACTTGATCCAATGCCCCAGACGTCGGACACGCTTTCCGCAATTCCGAGTTCGGAAATCTTCTTTCTGATGCTTTCTTTGAGATTGGCGTTTTTTACTTCCTCGGACTGCTGTTTGCCAGTAATCACCGAGAAAAGATCAACCCTCGCGCGGTCCAGTTCGCGATTCTTCGCGCCGAAGAACAACTCTGTTGATGCTTCGGTTCGCGGCTTCCACCGGGTCATAATCAAATAATTGCCTGGGAGTCGTACCGGCGCTTTGCTTTGCGCCGCCCAAAGTCCCGGCTGCATAAGGCCGCGTTTTCGTGAAAATCGCCGCACTGAGGCGAGCTTTGCATAAACGTTTGTGACTCCGGAAATCTTCAGTAGATCTATTTGGCCAATGGTGACGGGCACGACGTCCCCTGGGGACAGCGCGGCATCCATATCCTCTTCAGGCACAGCCTCCGTCAAGCCTTCTTCGTGCGATTGTGGATCGAGGCTCGCGATGAACTTCATATGAGCCCATTGCTCCTGCGTGGTGAGCTGCTTGACCTTGAACAGCCCACCCCACTTCGCCAACACCTCGGAAATGCCGTCCTGCAACAGCTTCGCCTGGCGGGCCAACTCCGAACGGTCCAGAAGGAAATTCTTTTCCCAGCTGAGCGCGTTTTGCAAAATGGTGCGGCTGCGCTGGGAGAACATCGCCATGCCGCCATGCCGCAGCAAGCCCAGCATATCCAAATCATTCAAATTCTCTGACGGATCGATTTCAAAGTAGTGAACAATTCGCGACCGATTCAGGTTTTTGGAATTCAGGTAGGATTCGCGTTGCTGGGAGAGGGCGTCAGAACGCGGATCATCCCGGCGGCGCACTTGAACCGAGCTACCGTCGGAATGTTCAAAATATTCAGTAATGGTGACTGACCGTGGCAGAGCACCGATGATTGATTGCGAAATCGCGCACAAACCTGCGTGATCGGCAGCCGTAAGCCCATCCGGGTCGCGGCCAGATAATTCAATCGCCCCGATCAGAGTTGAATATTTTGTAAGAATCAGAAAATTATTGTAGGGCTCGATCGCCGCAAAATTGGCCGAGGTAGGTCCTGCATTCTTCAAGGGAAACTCCAACTGGAACAGGGGAGGGGGGTGAGCAGGCTTTAGCGCGCTAAAGCCGCCTTATCAGTGGTTAGCCAACCAACGTCGAGCAGAACGTGCCAATGTTCAGGATTGCAAAGCCAGCGACAACGATACGGGCCAAATTGGCCATGATGCCTTCCTTCGGCATGAAGGCCCACGCAATCCAGATGAGCAAGGCGCTGATGACAACTGCGGCCGTTGCAAAAGGCCCAGTCATAAAGTCGAGGTAGTTCTGCCCCCAAGTAGTGAGCTTCTGGAAGAGGGTGCCGCCCCCCGTAGGAAGGATCGGCCCCGCTGCAGCACTCAGCATCACGCTTCCACCTGCGATAACGCCGGCCACCGACCTTACTAAACCACCAATATGAAATTTCATCTTTCTTCCTTATCAATAAAAACAACTTGCCGAACAACATGCTCCCCGCCAATCCAACGGTCCTTGTGCCCTGGCATCAAGAGCCTCAGCCACCCATCTAATGCCTTCGGATCATCCTCGTGAATACTGTGCATAGTGAGGAAATAGACGAGTGCGAACAGAATCCCGATGTACCAAAGAACAGCTACGCCGAGAATGAGGGACATAGCTGCCCCTCCGTAGAACCATTTAGAGGGGATGCCTAGTTTCAGATCCTCGTCGTTAATGGTCGAAACGTGCCGAAGTGCATCTTTATCCAGGCGCTCGTTGCTCTCTTCGATCTCGTTGTCCAAAATAAAATCCTCTTTCAAAAACGGTCACATTTTTCAGCAGAGCAATAGTGTATCCCAGAAGCACTATTTCTTACATGGATTCTATCAGAATCAAACTTTTTTGCATAATTTCTTAGTGAAATAACTATCGAGATAAGTTAGACTTTGCGGACTTCAACCTGTATAAAAGCAAGTTCATGCCCAAACGCCGAAAAGTTGTAATCGATGAAACAGAGAACATGAGCAGGAACAACACGAAAATCGTCCGTTCCTGGTCCACTACACAATTCCATTCCGAAGAGCTAGAACGCATAGGACGGAAGATCAAGACCGCTAGTGGCGCACACTGCGACAAGTCGAAGATCCTAAATGCCTTTATCGAACTGCTAATTGAAAGCGAAAGTAATCTGAGAGTTGCCGAAATATTTGATAACACGACACTAAAAAACGAACTGATTCATGCAATAAAAAAGGCGTCCCAAGGACGCCTTTAGCACGCTAAAGATGTACGGCCTTACCCAACGGAGAGGCCGTATTTTTTTGCGATGTTGAACAATCGCGGTGGCCGCTGACTGGCGATGTACGCCTGCTTATGCTCGCCCTTGATGTAGTCCCAAGTGAACAAGGGATTCAGCTGTCCGTCTTGAAATTCATGCACGGATACGATGCGTTTCCCATGCTTGGGTGTGTGTTCGCACTGGATAACCATGTCGAAATTGTCATCAATCTCATGCTTGATCGCGTCGTAAGGAATGCGAGTGTCGTTGGACAAAAGCATGTTGATTAGCCTGGTGCGAGCATGGTCGGCGCTATTCGCGTGCAACGAGGAAATGACCCCCTTGTGACCCGTATTCAAGGCCAGCATCAACGCTGTAGACGCCTTGGGCTCCCGCACCTCACCAACAATCACAGTTGCCAATTCCTGACGCAGCGTATTCACCAGCAGGTCTTCCATCGTGATAGGCCGCTCGCCGGGCTTCAAGGCCCGCCGCGGCGCCTCCATACCGACAAGATTTGGCTTGTCGATTTTCAACTCAGCAGTATCCTCGATGACGCCGATACGATGCTCATCAGGAATCAGATTAGCAATGGCATTCAGGATCGTCGTCTTGCCGCTGCCAGTTGCACCACTGACAAGAATGTTATATTGACAAGCCGCCGCCAATTCAAAGAAACGGAGCATTTCTCCGTTTAAGGCTCCCTTATCCAACAAATCGCGCACGGTATACCGCACCTTGGGGAAGATACGGATTGTCATATTGGAGCCGCGATGAGCTGTCGGGGCCAGAACAGCATTTACCCGCGAGCCATCAGCCAGCCTGGCGTCAGCGATTGGCGCGGTCTCCGCATCGATATGCTGCCCTAAGTTGCCGATTACTTGCGTAATTGCTCGGACGAGCGTTTTTTCATCTGCAAACTTGGCCTCGGTCACTTCCCACATACCGTTTTTTCGGATCATTACATGATCGAATCGGTTAATCGCAATCGATGTAACAGCCGGGTCTTGAAAAAAATGCGCAATAGGCCGCAAGTAATACTGAGCCAACGACTCAGCTGTATCCACCATTGCCGGCGCCACCACGGACGGATTTTGTAAATCTGCGCTCATCAAACCTCCGCATTCGATTGTCTGTTATCCGCTTGCTGCGTAGCCGACAGCTTAGGATTGGACCGCATACGCGGTCTTTCCGAAGTCTGAGAACCGGCCGCCTCGGCGCTCAGCCCGGCCAGATCCGCTCTGGGCGTAGACGTCGCGGCGGAATGAACGGAATCGGTCTTAGCGTCCGAATCCGCTTCCTTCTCTCGCTTCTCCCATGAGCAAACAGACTGGTCCACGGTAAGCCAGCTCGAAAACATTACTTTCGGCAGTGCTTTAGGCTGGAATAAAACGCCAACCCTCTGCTGCAGCTGGAGGAATACATTGGCGCTCAAGAATGGCACTTCAACCCGATCAATTGCCCTTGTGTCGTCCCATGTTTCACCCCCCAGTCGATTTACCTTTACCTTCTCATTTCGTGCCTGAGTAATCCACTTTGTACCTGTCATTTTTTCGGCCCACTCGGCTGTGTACTCGTCTGCGGCACGATAAATGAGTTTGACCTGGCAGTTCACCTTGACGCTGTTTTCAAGTGCCTGGGCATTAATAGTCTGGTCTTCGATATTGAGGAAGTCGGTCAACGCTTGCGTAGCCAAAATCATGTTGGTCCGCATTTCACGACTTGTTGCCAGCCCGTCGGCAATTTCCTTAGAAATAAGAAAACGAGTCTCATCAACCATCAAGGTAATTTGCGACGTTCGCTGATTCACCAAGCGCTTAGCTTCTTGAAGTATTTCAGAAATATATGTGCGCGTGGCCCTTTGCACTACACCATCAGTCAGAGAACCTTTCACATAAATGACAGCGTTATTCATAATCGATTGCTCAATGGAATGCCCTTTCACCTTCTTGGGATTGGCCGTGAATGTGGAAATCTGCGCCCATTCCTTCAGGCCGTCGCGCAACGAAGAAAGGTCAGCATCACCCAGGATCGCTTGCACACCTTCCAGCATGGCCTTAATCGTCCCATCCGTGCGCTCCAAGACCTGATCAATGATAGAGCGCTCTTTCGCCTTGTACACATCAGCATTAGTACCTGATGCTTCCAGCTTATAGGCCGAAATCATCCGCGCGCGGCGATCACGAATTGAGCCACCGCGGAATGGGTCCCAATTCCCCTTGCCATCAGGATTCAAATCAAGATAAACGAAAGGAACACCGGCACGCTTGGCCTCGTTTTGCAGAATATAGGGAATGCGCTTATCTTCCTTGGGATCAACATACGCCGTGCAGTTACCAAATCGAATGGACTGAGTGAGTATCACGCCAGCCTCAACACCTTTACCGAAGCCAGTAGGCCCGATAAAGGCCATATGCGTTTCCTCAAACGCGTTACGCTCTACATAGATCGGCTGATTCTGTTCATCCAGGCCAATGAAGTAAAAGCCATCCTTAAAATACTTTTCTGGATCGAATTCCTTGGGCTCATATTTGCTATGTTCTTCGCGAACGTCAGAGGCTTGATCGACGTGCTGATTAACCCGAAACCTTCTTTTGAGATTGGACAAATATGGCTCACCGTAGCGATGCCAACAGAAATTTACTGTGACGCCAGCGATGATCGCCGCAACGGGCAGCGTCCAATATATCTTGAAGGCATCCCACGCCCATTCTTTGAAAAGATTGGAAACCCGCAAACGGTCATCGCCAGCAATCGCGCCGAAAAACAAATACACCGATATTGGAGCGACAACACCACCAAGCCCAAGCAATAACAGTGACGCGAAACGCAATTTCACCAATAGTCGATCGGTGAGTTTGTGATTATCTTTCTCGTCCAACTCCAAAGGGTAAAAGTGAATCACGCAAAGCAAAAATAAAACGCATGAAAGAATGATCCACCAAGTAGGATCTGACCACTCAAGAACGTGCTGCAGGAATCGGTACGCTTTTGCCTTAAAGTTTTCTGTCACAATCAGGTTCCTTTAGAAGAATTCTTCTGCTTTATGCTCTCCAGTTGTTTAAGCGAGCTGGTCACGTCCCGCTCCAGCGCCCGCGCAACAACTCCGGAAGGGTCATAAACCACACCCAACTTTTTAGCCGCCTCACGAACCTCATCAATCTTATCGTGCAGGTCGCGGGGGATTTTTACGCTAAATGATAGCTGACTTTGCTTTTCACGAATTGCCAATTTCGGCCTCCTTAATCAACATACTTAATTTCTTTCCCTTATCCGGTAGCCGGCGCACAAAGCCTAGACCCTTCGGTATCTCAGGCATATCGCCAACACCGCTTCTGGTCCACTCGGCCTTGATAAGCTGAGCAAATTTTTTTATTTGCTCACGAACGCCTGCAAAGGCCGGGCTGCGCCAAAGCGAGTCAATCAAATTTCGCAACTCATCAGCCCTGTGGCGCCGAATGGCCATGACGACCATATTTCGCAATTCGTCATATCTGGCGCCGGTATATCGCCAGGTCCAAGAGGGTTTCGCATTACCGCTGCGAATATGGCGAACCAACTCATAGCCAGAAATTGTAATTCGGTCCTCGATCGGGTCAAGCCATTTCTCGTTACCGGCGTAAGGAGATTGCCATTTCCCTTCTGTTACTAGCAAAACCCAAGTTAGATGCGTGGTGTTCTCCTGGGATAGAAATAGCAAACGAGAGGAAGCATTACCGCGTTGGCGCTCTCTATGCGCCGTCACCTTATTCGCAAAGCACGAGTAGTTCAGGTCCATCTTCGCAGCAAAGTAGGGCGCCTTGTCTATGGAGATCGTGCCCAGGATGTAGCGGCTATGGTTCGAGCGAACGAGGTCCGAAAGTCTCTGCATGAACACGGTTTTTTTCGTAAAAACAAAGGGGTCAACGAGGTTTTTTCGCATGAGCAGTGAAACCAAATATATAAGAATAAGGACTTTGTGAACCGGAATTTATTAAGATTCCAATGTATTTTACAACTTGTATTACAATGCGGCAACGCCAGGGGGCTTTGTCACCCTCACTTATGTGTAACGTAACTGGGGGCGCCAACCCCCGACCGTTATGCGCACAGGCAGCGGATGCTGCCGTAACTCAGGTCGCCAACCTGAGCTACACCGATGAAGCGTGGTGCTTTTAACGAAGCTCGCCATGCTACGACGAGCGCTGGGAGGTGTAATCCCTCCCTTCGACTCAATCCGGATTATTGGATTTGAATATTGGGCGACACGGAAACGGACACCCTGGTAACAGGTGTGATCCTGCCGTAAGCGAAGTGGTGAAAATCCACCATTGGGGATGCTCGGAAGGGTATAACCAATGCCGAACGTGTGGGCTGCTGAGGGCACAGTAATGTGTCAGGGATTTGAGGGGAAACCTGGAAAATCCGGCACCATTCGGCGCAAGCTAAATGGGTCGCTGTATAGCTCAAGCATGTAGTTGTAACCCCGTCGATAGGCGAGGGTGCATTTCGGTAAGTAACACGAGGGATTGCCGCGGCTTCAGTCCGTTGGTAAATCAGAAGGTGGAAGTTTGGCAGACGAGTAAGGGAGCGTTTTTGGAATCTTTAGCCCCTGAAATCGAATCTCGTAAGAGATAGAAAGCCGAAAGGCTAGTTTGTGAAATGAGCCTGATCTCGTTGTGTTTCGACGTTTGCGGCTAACGTGGGAATCTCCGACTGTCTAGCTGGGTGGCACCAGCTGTAGTAGATAAGGGAGAGGGAGACTAGCTGAGTAGTGTTTGAAAGTATTGGCTGACTGATTTCAGGTCAATATGAGTAACGAAAGGCTGGATCGGTGGTATTTGTGCGCTTAACCGGGCTTGGCGGCCCGGGACGCGTTGTTTGGCGTAGTGCCTCACCGTGACTGGTGATGAGTGGGGGCTTGGCGGCCCCCACACTAAACAAAAAGGGTAGCGAGTAATCGAAACCCTAGCCCACCAAGTAGCATTAGGTGGATTTGCAATAAAGAGGCTGCTTGTAGCGAGTATGCCGCAGTAGGAAGGAGGTCTATGTGCGAGATCGCCGTGGCCCAACCTACTCGGTTGTGGCCACATTAAATACTCATCACCCTACCCAACCGGGTAGTTAAGTTGGGACTTATATTCCGACTGACTGTGAGAAATCACAGGTAGTACCGTGGCCGGTAGCCTGGCAACCAACGCCAGATCCCTTTCGGGTCGAATGTGGGTGATGCTACTTTTTTGAAATTTTATTTTTAACTTAACTTTGAATGGAAATTACATGAACTCAGATGACTTTAAAGATGAGCTGAAAGAAGGAAAGTTGTATAAATTTGATGGCGTCAATCTCGTTGAACTTGAGAAAGATGATTCTGTCATCAAGCTCCCGATAACGAAGGAGGCTGATCAGGCAGTTAAGAAAGTTAGGAACGACGTAGCAAAGGTTCTTAACATTCGGTCTGAGCTTTCTATCGTTGCTTCGGCTCTGCTGATTGAGGGAGCAAAGAGCGATAAGGTTGTGGAAATTGTCCGCAGTTATGGGGCGAAAATCTATCAATCTTAAAACTCGTCGCACCGCTGTAACCCGTTCATGGTGGGTCATAGTCCCTCTGGGGCTATGACTGGAGTAAAGCCATGAATGGGGCTTCAAAAACTGGCTGCAGTTTTTACCGCAGTTAGAGTATCACTGACCGCCTCTCAAGCATTTGCTTGAGAGGCCGGTCTTTCACGTTAATATAGATTCCTGCAAATAGTCCAAATCTAGAATGGATTATTTACAGGGTTTTAGCACGCTAAAATCGTATCGCAGTGAGTCGCAGAAAGATTACAAAGTTGTTGACTGATGGCAATGAAGTGTGTTCTAGTATCGCCGTGGTCTATCGATAACCTTGCTACTGGCGGGGGTCGAAAGACCACCCCGGTAGCTCCTTAATTTAATGGAGTGAATCATGATTAACGCAACTACCACCGCAAACTTCGCGCTGTTCAACCGCAAGGCGAAAGACACGGACGAGGAAGGTAAGGAATACCCGCTCATGACTGGTGCAATTAGCACTGACGATTGGGAAGTAAGCGTGTTTGCTTACAAACGCGTTTCCAAGCAGGGCCGCACCTTCCTCAGCCTGACAATTCGCAATGATGGCGATGAGCAAACCTTCACCGGTATGCTTTTCAAGGACGAGAAAAAAACTGATGCGTACTATGGCTTCATCGAAGAGCAATTCTTAGATGTAGTGGACGGCGCAATGTTTATACGAAGAGCGACTGGCAGCTGTCCGTTCGTGCGAAAGTCACTGAGTCGCAAAATCCAAACTCTGAAGTGAAGTTCTATATTTCGGGCAGCGTTTATCCTAGTAATTCTCGCGCATCGGCTAATTCGGCTGCACGCGGAACTTCTGAGGAAAAAGTCGCGTTCTGATTTTTTCAAATCCGGGGCCTATGTAGGCAAAGCCTCACAAAAGCCGGAGTCCTTATGGACTTCGGCTTTTTCATATTTGCAACCGCTCGATGCGCACCTGCTGCGGAGCCTCGGCGGGCGCGATCGGCGCCGACCTGGCCAACTCCCCTACCTGTTTGTGAAAATGCCCTGTGGTGCCGCCTGCGCGGCGCTGGCCACCTGGCCCGCGCCGGCATGTGGCCGTCGATCAGCACGCCGCCTTGGGCGGCGTCCACCAGCTGCAGGGCGAGGACAGTTTGGGATTACGGCCGCGGCGCCAATCGGCTCCGGATCTTCCAGCAGCGCCGCCGGCGGCGGCCAGCTGCTCGATGCGCGCTCGCTGCAGGTCCTGGGCGGCGCGATCGGCGCCGACCTGGCGAACTCCCCCGCCTGTTTGTGAAAATGCCTTGTGGCGGCGCCTGCGCGGCGCTGGCCACCCGGCCCGCGCCGGCATGTGGCCGTCGATCAGCACGCCGCCCTGGGCGGCGTCCACCAGCTGCAGGGCGAGGACAGTTTGGGATTACGGCCGCGGCGCCAACCGGCTCCGGATCTTCCAGCAGCGCCGCCGGCGGCGGCCAGCTGCTCGATGCGCGCTCGCTGCAGGTCCTGGGCGGCGCGATCGGCGCCGACCTGGCGAACTCCCCCGCCTGTTTGTGAAAATGCCTTGTGGCGGCGCCTGCGCGGCGCTGGCCACCTGGCCAGCGCCGGCATATGGCCGTCGATCAGCACGCCGCCCTGGGCGGCGTCCACCAGCTGCAGGGCGAGGACGGTTTAACCGGGCTCCGCTGTGCTCTACAATTCAACCAATCAACTTCGGAGCGCTTTATGAAATTTCCTTTCTCGGCCCTTATGCTTGCAGCCAATCTTGCGTTCACTTATACGGCAATCGCGGCGCCCGATCCTGACGCCAACTGGCATGTAACGGGGACTGGGCAACTCACGTGCGGACAGTGGACTCTCGCGCGGGAGCGCAAGCAAGAAGCGCAGACTAATCTTTTTGTGCAGTGGGTAGTAGGCTGGACCGTTGCATATAACTATTACGAGACGGAGAACGGGAAGCGCAGATATGTGAGGCAACCAGATTTTGATACGGTTACTGCCTTCCTCGACACATATTGTCGTGCTCATCCGTTGACCATTGTAGCGATGTCAGCCGCAGAGATAGTTGAGCAACTTGGCGGAGCTTCCGCTCTCCATAACACTCGGAAACCCGGCCAACATTAGCCACGGATGGGAGGTAGGCCAGAAACTTGCGCGTGCGCCTGCGCACCGACCGAATACAGGGCGCTCGTGCATGCTCTGTAGCGATGCTCACAATTGACACCCTACGCCCCCAGTTATTAGATCAGCGCCGCCAACCGCCTGAGGATCAGTCACGCTACGTCGCGGAAGTGAAATATGACGGCTGGCGAGTTACTGCTGGTTTTGGTGAGGGTCGCAGCCAATTGCGAACGAAGGAAGGAAACGATTGTACGCGCCGATTTCAGGAGGTCAGCGACGCTCTTGCCGCATTGCGTTGGGGGGCAACCATTACGGACGGCGAAATGGTCGTCCTCGATGAAATGGGCGCAGTAACTTTGATGCGTTGCAGGCCCGAGCGCAGCACGGGCGACGCAAGACCGGCGACCCGACCGTGATCTATTGCATTTTCGACTTGCTAGTAGAGCGGGGCAAGGATATCACTGGCCTACCTCTGACAGATCGAAAGGCACGGCTAGCGCGATTGTTGGCGGCGCAAACCGTGCCGTTCACCCTATATGTCGAGCATGTCAGTACGAGTGATGTTGCACGACCGATTTCATGGCTCTACGACTGGGCGCTGAAGATTGGATTAGAAGGCGTAGTAGGGAAACTGGCTGACTCGCCGTACTTGCCTGGCGAACGCAGTCCGAACTGGTTTAAGCTGAAGCGACCTGGCGCCGTGCCTGCAAACCGCTTCAAGAGGACGCGATGACTTCTTACCGGATCTGAATACGAGCGCACCCGCTGCAGATCTGGGCGCCGCGGTGGTCCCCTACCTGGCAGAACCCTCGACCGGTTTGTAAATACGCTCAGCCCTTCCCTTCGCCGCTCTGCTAGAATAACTGTACATACATACAGTATTCGATTATGCACGTCCAGCTAACCAGACTATTCCAGAACGGCACACCACTGGCAAACGGAACGCGGGGGATTCCGGCGATTGACGGCGATCTCAACTTGTCGGAACAAGCGTGCCCGATCTGGCAACGCTTCGGCAAGCAAGCAAGTCTCAGCAGGGACGGATTAAGGGGGCATCTTGTGCCGCAGCTATTCGATGCCGAAGTTGTTGAACTGGTCGAAAATCATTTGCTGCTTTCCGGATTTGAAATTGATCCCAGCAACAACACATCAACCGCTCAACTCTGGTCATTGGTCTTACCGCCTGGCCCGATTATCTGCTTGCGGCTCTTCGATGATGAGGGTCGACCACTGCCAAGGCATCGCCTCGCCATGCTGCAACCTGACGTCGAAGGCGAACTGCGAATGACTCGAAAAATATGATCGTCTGCTGCAGCGAACAGTGATGATGGCGGACATACGGCCGATAAATGCCGGTCAAGAGCCGCCTCTACCTCTACGCGACGCAAGGCTTTTATGGCTCAGCGATAAAGCCCTTACGGTTACGGGCATGGTGGTGGCTGAAATGGGGCGCAGAACGGCCGCTCAAACGTGGTATATCGAGTTTGTAAATGCGCAGCGCTGTCCTCCAGTGCGCGCCGATGCCGATGTACAAGGCGCAGGCTTGGCCGGCGTCATTGACACCGATCTGACCAACTCCCCTGCCCGTTTGTAAGAATGCCTTGATGCTCCGGATGCGCAGCGCTGGCCAGCTGGCCGGCGCCGATCCCCTCTGTTGGCTATCCCTACGATTATGCCGCCTCGGCCTCGGCGCGGCCTGGTCGCTGGTAGTGGATAGATTCAACGATCTTTTTGGCTACTGGATGCCAGAGCGGGCGACGATCACTCGCGCGAGCGATTATGCCCTGGAGTCCGGTGGCCAACAGCTCACCCGGCCGATGGGAACTAGCGTCTTTATGCGTTACCACCAGCCGGAGGCCGAAACCGGCGCATCCATCAATGGCACGCTCAACGAATACTGGGATCGTGTCGCACTGAATCTCGATCCAAGTATTCATGCTTTGGTCGAATCGCGTTGCCGACATAAGCGCTTCGGCCAGCACATTTGCCGCGTCCTCGCCGTAGTCGTGGCGCTTGATGGGGAACCACGTAAGCATTTCGTCGTCTTCATCGGTGTCCAAACCAATGCTTCCAAATAGAGCCGCAGCGCGGTTAAGATTGAAAGCGTCATCTTGATTAAAAGCCATCTGTTCTTCCTTATCTGGCATGCGGCCAGCAACTTGGTTTAACGTTCAAATAGTATATTTCAAGAACATGCACTAACAGAGATGAATTCCACTTTTAAAAATTCAAGTAAGCCGTTAGAGTACCGATTCTCGACTATATGGAGAATACCATGACAGACCTGTCCAAAATGTCCCTCAAAGAACTGCGTGAGCTGAAATCGAATACAGAAAATGAAATTGCTGCGCGTATGAAATCGGAAGTCGAGAACGCACGTTCTCAAATTCATCAAATCGCCGCCAACCTGGGCGTAAGTGTGCAGGATCTGATCGGGGGCAGCCTGAAGGTGAAACCAGCTGGGAAGTCCGTTCCGGCCAAGTACCGCAACCCCAGCAATTCGACGCAAGTATGGACAGGCCGTGGCCGTCAACCTCAGTGGGTTAAGGACGCCTTGGAGAGCGGTAAGGCTCTTCAGGACTTGGAAATCAAGAGCTAAGCGCCTCAGTCGTCCCCTGGGCGCCGCGCCTCTTGTGCAGTGCCCAGACCCTCTTTACCGTTGCTAATGCGCAGTTTAATTCCTTCGCCGTTTTTGTTATCGATTTCCCCAATAGCCTCTTCTCGATAATTCTTTCATGCAGTTCAAGGTTTGGCGCCCTACCCTTATACCTTTCCTCCTTCAAGGCTTCAATGATTCCCTGTCGCTGTCTTTCCCGGCGACTGAGATAATCATCGCGAGCAACTTGTAACGCCACTTTCAACAACATTTCTTGCACCGATTCCAATACGATTTTTGGAATACCCTCATGTTCAGCCGCCAACTCCGACAAATCGACAATCCCCGGAATTGATAAGCGAGCACCTTTATCGCGAATTGTAAAAATAAGCTGCTCAGCTTCGGCCAGCGGCAATCGGCTGATGCGGTCGATGCTCTCAGCAATAAGCACCTCGCCTGGTTGCAGATCATTAATCATCCGAAGCAATTCCGGACGGTTTGCGTGCGCGCCCGATGCCTTCTCTCGATATACAGCTGCCACATAAAAGCCCGCAGCCTTGGCCTCGGCAATCAGCACTTCTTGTCTTGTCAAATCCTGCTCTGCCGTGCTGACTCGCAAATAGATTCGTGCAACTCGCATGGGAATGTTTTCGTGACGCGGTACGTTAATGGAAATATCAATTGTTGCCGCATAGAAACAAAAAGACGGCTCAGATAAGTATACCCAAAAGAGCCCGAGCAAAACCGGGGAGGCTCGATAAAAAAGGCGACTCAAACGAGCCGCCTTTTGTGAGCCTACCTAAATGAGCCAATTACCTAATTGCAACTATTTCACGTTGCAATGAGGCAATGTTTGTCCGATGCCGTTGAGTAGCGTCCGCATTGTTTTCGCGCTCGGCTTTCGTGAGGGCTTGCTGTTCAGCAACCAGCTCGTCCTTCAATATCTGAAGCCTATCCGCGTCCCTTCGTTTTTGCTCGACCGGGTCTACTTTCGGAAAATTCCTCGGCGCCACTGTCGCCCCTGGAGCCTTCGCAACGTCGCGACGGACTTTAGGAAGCGGCTCCCCTGGATCAGTCGCAGGGGAAACTTTAGGAGTAGACGGGAAATTGGTAAACGTGACTTGTCCCGTAACTGGATCAACGCGCCGGTAGACCTCCGCGACTGCCATCGAACTTACTGTCAGCAGTGCCACAGTGACCAGCTGATATTTAGAAAAACAACTCATCGTGAAATCGACGTAACCGCTCTTTTCGCTTACCAGTCGCGCGGGCATCGCGCTTGATCATTCGCACAAAAAGATAAACCAGCAAAATTAAGGATGCGGTAGCAAACATAGAACACCTCCACTTTTAGCGCGCTAAAGCCCTCCACCGCATCCGCTCGCGATCACTTGGCGCGAGTGGTAAAGGACCAGTTTTTCGTCACAGTCTTGCCATTTACCGCGCCGGAGAATTGAACGTTGTAAGTGGTCGAGGGCTTGAAGGCCGCATTGCCGACCAAGAACGCGGTATTCGCGGCGAGGTATTTATTCGGGTCGTTATCCTTCGTAAGCAGGCGTGCCGGTACTGCCGTGCCGCCAGCTTCGGTAATGGTAAACGAAGTCACTGACATGGTGCTGCCTTCAACCGACACGATGCTTACCGGATAACCAGTCTTGGTCGCGAAGTCTGCGAATGCAACATCAGGAACCGGGTTAGGAACTTCCAGCGACATATTCAAGCCTACGCCCTGCTGCTTGTCCGACGGGTAAACACCTATGAAGTCTCCAGCGTTGGCTTGGCCGGTCGTCTTAAAGCCGAATTCCATAACGATCGTCTGATTAGCATCCGTGCCAACGGCGACGCCAATATCGCGCGGATATTGGAACATCAGACCACTACGGTGATACACGCTACCGATCAGGTCTTGCAGCCCCACCAGTGCACCATTACCGAGGCCGAACGCGGCGCTTTCGCCTACGTACTGACCGGCGTAACCAGCAAAGCGTGCGCGATCTGCTTCCTGTACGCCAGTAAAGCCGGGGCGCAATGCATCCTCGATGTGGAACATTGGACGGCCGGACTTCGGATCGATGGCGTACACATCCACATCCTTGTTCAGCCCCTGATACTTCAAATGGTTCTGTGCTGCCGTGTCCAGGTTCGTACTTTGCGCCAGCAGGCCCAAGCCCACCGCTGCACGGAAGTTATTGTAGGACGTGACGAACGAAGCTTCTTGCGAGCCTGCGGCATACGTCATTGCTGGAACCGACGTCTGCAGATCGGACGATTGCACAGGCGGCGGGGTCACTACTGGAGGCGGCGTTACGGGAGTCGTCGCCGTCGATCCGCCACCGCCTCCACCGCAAGCAGCCAGAACGGACGAAACCAGCACAGCTACCAAAGTCTTCGATTGCATAAATCACCCTTCAAATGTTGAAAATTGGAAACCCATAAATTCAGTGTACACCTATTTTGTGGAGTGCGTCCACTTAATTGTGAGTTTCTGTAACTTGCTTCAAAACAACGTCTAACGCCTCGTGCTTCAGCAGTACATCAAGCACTTCGCCTGCGGTTTGAACCTTCAAACTGGCCACCAGATCAGTCAAAAATTGCCGCGTTTCTGGCTTCACCCAGGTGCGAAGTTCCACCTTTCCCTGCTCCTGCTTCTTGGCCCTATTCTTTACTTGGGAACGACGCTCTTGCTCTGCTCGCGGAACGCCGGAGCTTGGCCGGCCAGCTTTCCGTCCGCCTTCTTCATCGATTGGCATGATTGCCTCCTAGTAAAGTAGATAATTATATTGCATTGAAGAAATTTCAGATTGGCGCGAGAAACTTCCTAACATACCCATTTTTGAAACCGTCGATATAGTTCCCAGTCGCGTAGCAGGAGGCCGCCCGCTTGAGGCGCATTTGCATAGGTAACGCCCCCTGCCCCGGATCGGCATCGAAACAGTCCATGAAGATCGTTTGCGCATATGTCATGTTTGCGCATGTATCAAACAGCTTATCGAACGTCACGCCCTTACTTTTAAAATGTTGGGAATGCACCTGTAATACGCCGCCCGCGAACCGATAGCCCCTCTTTTCCAATTCTTTTGCCGTCGCTATGGCCTCTTCCTTGGTCTTTGGCTGTCGCTGCAACTTGTCCCTACTGCTCAGGGCAATTGCATACGGATTAAAGCTTGACTCATTACGCGCCAAGCGCGCCAGGGTCACGTAATGGACTTCTGGCGCGCATCGCTGAGCTAATTCGATAAATTCAGCGGAAATCATGTTCGTGTTTCTTATTCGCAATTGCCGACTGGTGGATCAACCGAATCGGTATAGTACTTACCAACAACTACTGTACTGGCGTTGCACGAGGGGGGCGAATAAGTGGTCTGCCAGACAGTCCATATATACACACTCGATTGCGTATAGCCACAGGTAACACGCGGTTCAGGGCAACTAGCCGTAGGCGGAGGAACCGTGGGAGCTTTACATCCCAAAGAATTCTTAGGTCCATCCTCGTACGCTGGCGCCCCTGTCGGGCCGGATGGGCAAGTCTGGTGCGTTATCCAGTCAATAGTGCCGGTTTGCGGCGCCGGGCAAGCTTCCGAGTTTGCGGTGTACTTGTCCGTGCACGTTACTACCGGCGGCGGCGGAGTCACCGGCGGAGTCGGTGGTGGCGTAGCCGGCGGCGTACAGGTTGGGTAGTCAGTTGCTCCGTTGGCGCAACCTGGCGGTGGCGGAACAACCGGCGGCGGTGGTGGTGGTGGTGGTGGTGGTGGTGGTGGCGGCGGCGGTGGCGGCGGTGGTGGCGGAGCCTCGCAATCGTTGCTAATCAACGACCAGCTGGTATAGGTGACGTTGCCCCATTTGTCGGTAATCTTCGAGCGTTCATATTCTTTGCTCCCTGACCAGCCAGCCGGGCAAGAGCCGCTTTTGTATTCGTAGCTTACTGGCGGAGTAGTTGCGCTGGCCGCAGTGCTACCGACCCAATAGGCCGCCACGACAACCGCGGGCGTGCTGCCCAGCGGATTCGGCATGGTCACACCGTCGTTTTTCTGCAGAATGCTCGGATTGTCAGGCGTGTTGGACCAGCCGCTGCCGCTCTTGATCGAGTCGGCAATGCGCCTGGCCATGCCCACGTCCGGCTGGCCATTCGCCGTGCGGATCTGAGGCGGGAACACACGAATACCGATTACGCACTTCGGCGCAGTACAGCCAGCAGGCTGATTGGAAAGCTGAATTTGAATGGTGCCGCCATACAGGTTGCCATCTCGAGAAGCCAGCAGGCAGATAGCCTCCTGTCACCAGCTGGGCTACTGTCGGTGCCATCGGCGTGGTAAAGCCGCTAATCGCAGTGCCGGCCACCAGCTGCTGCTGATTGAGCTTCGCGTATTGAATAGCTCCCTTCAGCGTATTGTCGATCGGCGCTGCGCGAGAGCGCGCGTCCTGGGTTTGGTCATAGTCCTTTTTGATGTAGACCGCTCCGGCGCCGACTGCTAAAAGAGCGCCGATTGTAAGCATGGCGTTGAGAGTTATGAGGCCGCGTTGTTTTTGTAATTTCATTTACGATCCTATTTTGGAACAAAAATCAAAGCGCCAACCCGCGCGGGTTGCGCTGGATTGACAACAAACTGAGTCGCATTATTTCCAATACTGGCCGGATTGGCTATCGATGAGCATAAACCCGCATCGCCAATTTCATTAGCAATGGCGCACGCCCTTTTGCTATCCGGATTACCTTTCGCATCCTTGAGACTCGACGTTGTAAAGACATAGCCGGTAACTGATCCGTCAGGCGAAGGGTATACAATTTTAGTTGTCAGCCCTGTTCCGTAGGCTGAAACTGCGTTAATACCTGACGTGCTCAAGAATCCTAAATTTACCAATTCATTTAAGCTCGGTGCGTACTGATCGTTCACATACATAATCTCCTTATTCGACACAAGAGAACTTTTATTAGCCTTCGCATATTGCGCCAACGCACCAGCCACAACCCGCAGCGGATAACTATCGTTATTCATGCGCTGCTCATTGCGTACTTGATTCATAAATTTGAGCGCTATCGCTGCCGCTCCAAATGCGAGAGCAACGCCGAGAATAGCAATACCAATGAAGCCGCCCTGCCTGTGAGGTTTTTTAAAATTTCTCATGTCTGTTTAGGAAGGTAGGCCCAAGAGCAAACAATTGCTGCACCTGGCACTGGACTCTGCATGGTTTGAAAACCACGGCCATTCAATTGATTAGGGTCGGCCTGGCTCGTCCTCAGACCGCTACCCTGCATCGCGTCAACTACCGCTGCAGCGACCGCATACGAGGGCACGCCGGATACTGTGACGTTGGAGTTGCCACATGCCAGCCCGATCAGGTCCCCTGCCGTATTCTTGCGAACGAAGTAAACCAGCTGGCCGCCCATTGGCAACGTGCTAGAAACAAACTGCCCCAAGTAGCCCTTGCTCTTGAGCGTGGCTTCTGCGACCTGGCCTGACGCAGTGATAGAACTCGCTTCACCATTAAGATAGCTCTGCATAGCTTCGCTACCTACAAGCAGCTTCTCAGCCTGCTTGAAAGCTAAATTCTTGGTACGGATACCTTTTGATACCTCCACAACCAGAATGAGAAGCATCAGGGAAAGCGCAACCCCGACTACCAGATCAATCGTGCCAAAGCCTTGCTGTCTATTATTCATATGCTTGAAATGGTCGAAGGGCCGCAATGCGGCCCTTCTGCTCGATATCAGAATCAGCTATTTTTGAATTTCTCAACCAACAAAGTGACGAAAGCAGCGGATTTGCATTGATCGTTCAGGCTATTCGCATCGATCACGCCGCCAGCAGCCTTAACCATAGTGCCGGCCACAGTGATGCGATCAGCGTCACTAGCCAGCTGATTCGCAACATGCGGGCACGAAGAGGTAGGAATCAGAGTATCCGTGTAAGTCATCGTGTCGCCGGTTACGTTCGTCTGCGTTACGCCAAAAGTGGCCGTGCCGCCGAACTGGTTATTGATGACGTTACCGCCTGGCAAATACTTAGGATCGATAATGTTGCTGTTGGGGTTCGTTACAGTTGCATTGTTCAATCCCGTAAAGCTCGGTGCACCGCTATAGATTGCTGCAGCTGCCTTCATATGGGACGAAATTGCGGAAGCCTCCTGCCAGCCCTTAATGAACGGCAGTGCTACGCGATTGAGGAAGAAGATAAACGCCATTGCGCCCAATACCACACCACCCCAGATGATGATATCGGTAATCATCACTGCACCAGCTTGGTACTTCTTGTTTTTGCCGTAGTAATGCGATTTGATTTGATTCACAGTTTTCATGTTTGTCCTTACCTTATTCAATGAGTAAAACCAGCGAGAGAGAAAATCTGAATAATTGCTACGCCGCCGCTTGCGAATAATAACATTAAGCAGACACCAAGGGCCAGTTGCAACATACTTTCAATCTTTGGCCCTAGGTTAACAATATCTTTTGTGACAGTGCGAAGTGCAATATCTGCAATTTCACGTATTTGCGTATGCCAATCGCCCCAACGCGTATAGTCGGCCATTAAATCGCCCAATTCGTCATTGAAAAGCCCAGTCGAAATAATGGCTCGTCCAACGTCGCCACCATCCTCCGATAGCAGAGCCAGCATATTCTTTATGTGATTGCGAATATAAGGATTGCTATGTTCCTGAATCCTCAGTAACGATGCACGCGGGGGGGTATTTGCCAGCATCAGAAATGAAAGATTCACAAGGAAAATGGCGCACTGAAAGTCCCGGTATTTAGAGTACAAAACAGTCCGGTCGGCAATTTTTCGGCCAGCACCAGTCCAGCGCGAAAGGCTCAAATACCACGCAGAAACTAAGCCGGAGCCAAAAACGAAAATCGCCACCAGAAGTGCTGAAAGCTGGCTCGCCGTACCGGCAGCAATTCGGGTGATTGTCGGCCACTTGTCCCTAGGCAAAGTATCGGCAATGGTCGGGAAAAAGAAGTTGTCGCAAAAGACCAAAAGCCCTGCGAACATCACTGCTGGAAGCCAGATTTTGGAAATGGCGGACCAAACAGCCTCAGTCATTTCATTGATCTTGATTACCGAGTCAGACAGGAAGCGAAGGCCCAGCGATAGCCGGTGCGTTTCCTCAGCTGATGCCAAGAGCGCATATTCAGTGGTCGGCACAGTTCCCCGCATCGCCTTGGAGATACTGCCAGCTGCGCTATCCGTCAGTTGGTCGTGCCAGTGTTTGTAAATCGTCGCCAAAGGGCTATTACGGCGCTTGTGCGTGCGATATACAGCCTTGAACTCTTCCAGAGGGGGCGAACCATGATCGAGCGCGAAGGCCAGCGCAGCATAAATTCCGGCGCGGCGACGGTGAAAGACCAGCCGAGCCCAGAAAAACGAAAGCGAAAATGCCATATCTATGCCGCCTTCAGTTTTTGCGCAGTGGTCCGGAATCGGAACGTGCGGAGATAGCCCAGCTGCTTTTCTACGTCGCGCACGTCCAGCACACCCAGGGCGACGTGGTAGAGCGCGTTTGCCAGAATCGGCTTGCCCGTTACGTCATCTTCCGTAATCAAGGAATTGCACAGACCCAGCCAATAGTCTTTCGCTTCCAGATCCAGGTTGTTGCGCATCAGGCGCATGTACTCTTCATCAGGCTCAACGATTTCGAGAACGGCTTGACCGCCCTTCCTGCCACGGATGCAATATGGCGAAGCGTCTTCATTGGTGCAGCCAGCCGGATTGCGCAAGCGCATATTGGCGAGCGGCACACCCAGCCTATCCAGATCGCGAATAAGGTCAGCGCCCAAATCCGCGGCCGTGGCCGGACGGCTGCATTTATCGCACAGCTTAGGTAGCAGTCGCTGGTAGGCGAATCCCGCCACCATGTCAGGGTCACACATGGTTTGACGCGGAATCCGGATTTCAGTACCACACAGACGGTCGATACACTTATTGGCGCCGTTGACGTGCAGCGAGGTAAAGACCTTCGGCCCGGTCTGGCTAAGCACGCTCACCATGCCGCCCATTGTGTAATCGCGGATCTCACCGATGAGGACGCGGTGCGCGCCCATACGCAGTGTGCGCTTCACCGCGTTTTCATAGCCGATCAGGCCGACAGGAACACGCGTGACGCCATACTGACGATACTCAACAGGATCTTCAAAGGTGAGCACGTACTGCTTGCGCTCCTCCTTCGGCACGTACATCAGAGAGTAAAGTGTCGTCGTCTTGCCCTGCCCCATTGGGCCAGTGATGTACACACCGCCCTTCGGGTTATCCGCAACGCGGCGCAGCGCTGCAGCAGACGAAGGCGTAAAGCCGAGGTCTTCAAGCGAAGGAACAGTACCCGCCTGGCCTTGCGGCTGAATACGCATAGTCACATCGTAGCCCCCATCGTTTTCTGGCAGGCTTTGATATCGAAGGCGGTAATGCCGGCCTGCTATCTCGATATCAATAATGCAGCTCTGGTCCAGCTGGCGGCTAAAGGTGTTTTTGTCCGGCTCGAACGAGGTCTTATCAGCTAGGTTTGTGAAAGCGTTAGAACACAGATCATTGCCCAGAGAGGCGGAAATCGACGCGTAGTGGTAAACCTCGTTGTCGATCAGGTGAACGATGCCGCAATTCTCCGTCCGAACGTGAAAACGAATCTCGGTCGCACGGTTATTGATCGCAGCGGCCAACAAACTTTGAAAATAGGCAGTGGTCGAAGACTTCTTTTGATCCAGTTCGTAGGAGGTGGATGCGCTGGTCTTGCCGACGTACTTGTTCCGGATGAACGCTCCGGTTTGTAGCGTAATGGTCAGTCGATAACCCAGCCCCTCCAGTCGGCCTTTTAGCGCGCTAAACTCCGCCGTCCCCTCAAACTCTTCGTTACAACCACGTGCGCTGCGCCTGCCTCTTCGGCTGCGGCACTTTCAAACTCCGCGACAACGTGCGCCTGGTGTTGACTGCGAATAGGGATCATGGCGCCGTTGTCGCCAGTCAGCAAATACGGATAGCTCCGCGTAACCTTGCGCTTTGGTGCGGCCTGCCGTAGCCGTTCGACCAGTTGGCTAATGATCTTTTTTCATTCTTGGCTCTGCAGTTCAAATTTGAGGGGCTTGCTGCATTTCTTCGATTTGCTGTCTGCTTTCGGATTCGATTTCTTGTCCTTCGGTTCGAGGCAAACAGTGTCCTTGCCGATTTCGGTCACAACCTTGTCCAGCACTTCAGCGCCCACGTCCACGATGCGAGGAACGCCGTTCACCGACAGAACAGCTTTGCGCTTGCCGTCGCGCTCAGAAAAACGCACCAGTTCCAGTTCCTTTGGTTGACGCACCTTTGTCTTGCTGGCGGCACGCAATGCGGCGGTGTCAAGTGGCATACCCGTCGCATCAACTACCGGAATTGGCTTCGCTTCGGTCTGAGCCGCCCCGCACGCGGCGCGTATGCACCATTTGCGGAATTAGGTTGACCCGGCTGCGTTGGTTGGCCCGGTTGGGAACCCGCTGCCGCAGGCTGCCCGTTAGTCTGCTTGGTAGCATCGGAAACGGTCAGCATTTCATCGGCAGCGGGCTTCGGAGGAGCCGTATAGCCGCGCTGAGCGTCGAGGATGGATGGACCGGCAGGCGCCGCCTGATTTTGTGCCTGCGCCATTTGCAACAACGAACCGGCTACAACAAAGGCAATAAATTTAAATCGCATAGAATTTCCCAGTGAATTCAACCTTGACGTCGCCACGCTCTTTATAGGTCAAAGTAATTTTCTGAATGGTCATCAGATCGGGCAATTTCTTTACCTGATCCAAAGCCGCATATGGCACGGTGAACGAATAAGAACCGACCATTAATTTGTCTTTAGGATTGGCATTGGGCGGCGCTCCAGGGACAAGTGGCTGCTGCTCGTTGATGGTGGGCTGCAGCTTTTCGTCCGACAGTTGCTGAAACCAGCTCACAATGGCTTGGCCAAATTGGTTACGCGTACCAAGAACTAGCTTCTTCTCGTCGGCTTTTTTTGTGAAAGAGACAGCGCGGGAAATCGTGTCAATCGAATTGAACGATATGCTTGTGTCGTTCTCGGGAACCTTGAAGGCTTCAAAGAAACCGCGAGTGGTAGCGCCCTGGTTGCGCTTCCAAGTCGCAATGCAGTCGGTGCCGTTCACACGATGGTTTGCAGCTTCCAGCCTGCAATCTCGGCTGGCATCTTCTCCACGAACGGTAAGAAGCCATCCGTCACGATCGAAGGGAACTCACGCGCCTGAACAATTGTGTTCATGGCGGCAATGACCTGATCGTGATAGATCGCGGCTTGGTCGGGAGGCGGTGCTTTCTTCTGCGGTTGAAATACATCCAACAGATCACCGGAATAGTAAGTACCGATGACAAGTACGGCGAGCCCTACGGCAACGGCGATTTTGTTCTTAGGCGATTGCAGGCGCTTGAGCGCGTGAATCTCGTCTGCCGCACTGGTGATGCGGTCCAGTGGGAACCGCTGAACAGTCGAAAAATGTTCGACCATGCCGCCATAAATCTTCTGCTGGATTTCCTCTTTAGGACGACTATCAAGGTATTTGCGAACAGTCTCAGCCACGATGGCCGGCGAGCCCCACTACGTCATGGCCTTCAACGGGCAAGTGATCGCGAATGACAACGCAGCACGCCAGATCCGCTGAGAACTGGTGCACGAAAATTCCGTTCCCCCCTCCAGCTTTTCCGACAGGACAGCAGCCGCGGAGCGAAGTTTCTCCGTCCGCTTGAACGTGCCAAAGCCAGCACGCACGTTGCCATCCCACTTGACTTCGCAATAAGCGTTGCGGAACTCTCAGCAGCAAGGCGGCGAATCTCCTCCTTGTTGTCGCTGATGACTGTCCGCCAATCCAAGCCGAATACAATGTTCTCGACAATGTGCGCCATTTACGACCCTTCGAGAACCGGCGTCATCATAATGACCGTTTCCGTGTAGTCGGTATCCCCGACTTCGGAGCCCATCGTCTGTTTTGCAAACAGCCCTTGATCTGTAGCCTTGGACACCTTGCGCTTGAATCCCGAGAGGATCAGCGTGCCGCCGGATTGAATGACGGACTTGTTCAGGAAGTTGAGACCGCCCAGCAGAGGCTTGTCGATATCGCCTTGCTTAGTGGCTTGAATCAGGTTCTTCAGCTTAGTGTCATCGATGCCAAAGCGGACCATGACACGGCCGCCTGGAAGGACTTTGGGAATCACTTGGATCAGCTGACCGTAAGTAACGTAACCGGGGATTTGCGAAAACAGCACCTGGCCGTTGGTGCCACTGGTCGGCGTGATCGTGGTCTGCTGAACATAGGTCTGCTCGTCGGTATTTGCCAGCGTGCTTGCCTCGTTGTTGATTGCCATCAGCGCATACGGCTTGACGTCAACAATTTTGCTTGCGGTCGAAATAGCGGAGAAGATTGCCGCCGTGCCGTTCATCCGGTCAGTGCCGCCGACAGGATTGAGAATGTTCAGACCGATGAGGCCGGCGCCAGGCTGCACAAGGTTGGTCGAGTACCAAACGTGAAATTGTATTTCCGGCCTTCACCCAGATTCTTGTAGACCAGATTCCAATCCACACCGGACTGGCCCACGGAAGTAGTAGCAACCGTGATTTCCAGAACGCGGAACAGCACCTGCTGCGTGTTACTGTGGTTGGAGCTATCAATGAAATCAGCGACTTCCTTATGGCACGCTTTCGAGCATGTAACGTAGAAGCCCAGTCCCTTGTTCTCGACTACGTTCTTGTCGCCCGCAATAGACTTGAGAGTGTTCAGCGCATCCTTCCAGGAATCGTCGTCATTCGCAATAGTTACATCCAACTTGCTGTTGAAGCTGCCGGAACTACCGTGTTTTGCCCGCCTTGTGCGCCGACAGTCGATTGCGAGGTCTTACCCAGCTCCATCGCACCCTTAGTGGTGCTAGCCGTGTTATAGAACGGATACAGGCGGCGGAATACGGAATCGATATGTAGCACGCCGCCTTCCATGTCGTAGTCCAAACCGAATTGCGCCATTGCTGTCTCAATCAATTCCGCCCCAGGTCATCGGTGGAATAGAAGACAGGCTAATCGTCTTGACCGCGCCCAGCTTCCCAACCCGCACGCCAACACCGGTTTCCTCGGTGATCAGGTTCGCGAACTGCTCAGGACCATAGGCAAAGGGCGTATCGAAGTGAACCAGCGTCTTGCTGCGCAGCGGCAAAGGAAGTTCATCTTTCAAGGCGACCTTCGCCACAGACGTTTTGCCAAAATACGGAGTTGGCGACACCGGCAGCACAATTGGCTCAGGCATCGCCAGCTTGGCGCGCGCCTGGGCCATTGCTTGATCTGCGCTGGAATAGTCCTTCTTTACTTCCTGCTTAACTTCGGTACTTGCACAACCAGACAGCACAGCAGCTGCGGCAACGGCTACGATTTTTAATTTCATTTGGACTGTTCTTGTGGGGTTTTGGAAGACTTCTTCATGGGCAGGATCACGATCTGCTGAAATGCGGTCGGCTGCACTTGAAATGCGGAATCGCTATCGCGGTAGGCTTCGCCAAGGACGGTCAGCGCCTCCCAGATATCACCACTGGACAGCACCTTTTCGCGCGGCACAGAAATAGGGAAATCGCGGGTTTCCCAGATGACGTCCAACTTGCCATCAGGATTCCCGCGCCCGCCTGCTTCCGTCGCCCAGTCCTCGATCACTTCACGAAGCGAACGATGATCGGGCTTCACCGCCCAGCGCCCGACGACCTTAGCTGCCGCCGCCGGTTTACAACAACCGGCGACGCGGCGACCGGCGCAGAAACCGGGACGCCAGGCTCAACTACTTCCGCACCGCTTAAATCGACCTTGCCCGGCGCAAGCGTTCGGGACGCAATACGCGAACTGGCCGGGCTGCTGCTCTGTTCTGGTTTCAGTCCGCGCTCAACAATGCGAGGATTCTTGACGGGCTCCGGCGGCAATGGCTTGTTCAGCAACGAACATGCCGAGAGTGAAACTGAAGAAAGGAAAATAAGCCAAGTTTTGATTTGCATACTATTTAAGTTCTTCACTAAAAATTTATTTAATAATGGTATTGCCGCAGGACAAGAAAGTCAACGAAAACAAGGCTTTTGTTACCAGAAAGTAAAAGGCAAACATTCTACATGGAAATATTTTTGTTCGTACAGCAATTACAACTTGCTTGACTATGTGACAACTACGACAATTCTTCTCTCCGGAAGCCAGTAAAGCCCTTCAGCGGCGCGATGTGCGCCGACCTGGGCAACCCCCTTAATGGTTTGTGAAAACGCGCCGTGGTGCCGTTTGTGCGGCGCAGGCATGACCGGCGCCGGGTCCCCAGCAGCTGCCCGTCGATTAGCGGCCGTGCGCCCTGGGCGACGTCCACCAGCCACAAGGCGATGACGGTTTATATTTTCCGGCCGCGGTGGGCCTGGCCGGGCTCTACCGCGCACCCGCTACAAACACAGGACTTTCGCGGAGCCAGATCCGCGTCCCTACTGTCAAACAAGTGGGAATGAAATGCCGTGGCCTCTGAACGAAGAGGAAGTCAAGAGGTCGTGGAATACCGCAGCCCGCTTGCGGGCGAGGATATGCCGCGAAAGCCTCTTGAGTTCGTCGTAGTGACTGACGCTCCCCGACAGAGGCAAGGGGTTCTCCCTTGCCTCCGAGGATCAAACGCGGCCGTTTGGGCAAGCCCCCTAGGGGGCGCGACAGTGGGGTGGTTTGACTTCGGACAAGCCCCGAACGGCCTCCTACGCGCTCCGCGCGTTTGCGATCCGACGATAAAGCCGTCGGACCGCCCTGTTACACCTAAAAACCGATGAAATAAATGCCGTGATCTGCAAATAACGCTTGCATCAGCCAAAAACCGCCGCATAGCCTTCTTTGGAAGGCTAGGGGTGGCGCTTCGCGTTAAGTTTGCGCAAGGGCCGCCTCCGCCTGAGAAGGCGGAGGGGTAGTCGGCCCTGTCAAGGGCGGACGGAAGATCCCGAAGCCCGAAGGGTTCGCCCGTCGTCCGGGCGAAGGATTGAGTACCGCCCACCACTGGCAGTAGCGAGGGACAGTTTACAAGGGGCGGTTTACCGCCCCATACCTTGTTCGCCCGCGTCAGCGGGTGAAGTCCATTCATATCGGGAGTCAAATGCCACGTATCGATATCTAATGCGTTAACGCTTGCAGATCGATTTTGAGACTTTCTTGTGCGCGAAGCGCAGTCTGGGATTCCCCTCAGGGGGTGCCCGCTGGCGGGCGGGGTGGTTGATTAATTCGCAACAAGGAGCGTAGCGATACTTGTTGTATTAAAGATAATGATTAGAAAATGGATTAGAACACACCGGGTCCTCTATCGAAAACGCGTATTGCCGGGAATCAATTGCCGTGCTTCCGGGAATCAGTTGCCGTATGGCTGGGAATGAATTGCCGTGAGCGTGGGAGTGAGTTGCCGTAGGAAAACGGAAGTCAGATGCCGTATCAGAGGGCAAAAACGGGTGGGAATCAGATGCCGTTTGTATTTTTTTCAATTTCAGGCGCTCTAAACGGGAGTCAAATGCCGTAGGGGATACGAAAACGACCATTTTTCAATGCATTGCGGACACTTTTATGTAAGAGATTCAATAAAAAGTGGTCAATAAGGGGGTGGGAGTGAAATGCCGCGGTTGTTAATTCAGAAACTGCGGTAAATGCTTGATAACGGAACGGGAGTCAAATGCCGTGGGTAAGGCCGCAATCGGCATGAATTCGGGAGTCAAATGCCGTACTTAGCGCAGAACAACATTGCTTTGCAGAACGCATCGGGAGTGAAATGCCGCGATGCGATACCCCGCCATAGGTCCTGTGCGGCGCGATCGGCGCCGGCCTGGCCAACTCCCCTAACCCGTTTGCGAAAATGCCTTCCCGCGCCGTGTGCGCTGCGCTGGCTAGCACCTGGTCGGAGCCGGTCCGTGCGGGCGTCGATTCGGACGGCGCCGCCCTGGGCGACGTCCACCAGCTGCAGCCGGTCATTGGTTTGTGAATACGGCCGCAACGCGGCCTGGCTGAAGATCTTCCGGCAACGGCAGCTGCTCGATGCGCAGCTGCTGCAGGTCCTAGGGCGGCGCGATCGGCGCCGGCCTGGCCGACTCCCCTACCCATTTGTGAAAATGCCTTCCCGCGCCATGTGCGCGGCGCTGGCCAGCGCCTGGCCGGCGCCGGTTCGT